>JAFOER010000050.1 GCA_017380095.1 Bacteroidales bacterium | reverse complement strand
CTTGCCTGCTATCCCTTTCCAATCCTCCTTGAACTCAACCTGCTCACCTCCGTTAACGGCCATGGCCAGGTCAACCCAGTCCTCTGCTGTAGGGATGCTCCATCCCTCAGGACATACACCCTGCACACCGTTGCCCAAGCCTGAGGCAGACTCACCGCCGGTTGCATCATTCCAGGTGTAAAGGCGGCCAAAGACATACGCTCCTGCCTCTGTCTTGCCATAACCTTCTCCTGCTCCTTCCCAATTGAGGTTCTGCGCAAACCACTCAAGATTGCCCAACTCAACTGTTCCGTACACCTTTCCGTCCCTAGGGTCTGTAAATGATTTTTCTGTTGCAGGAACACCTGTAAGGGACCCCTCACCTACAGAAACCACATTGCCGGTAGAGATGGAACTGTAATATTCATCTGACGGGCCATTTGCCTTTACTGTAATTGAATATGTTGCCAAAGAATCAGGAACACCCAATTTTATGGTACAGTTGCCGGTACCGGATACCGACAATGAATCAAGACCTATATATGTCCATGTATAGTACACACCTGGAGTCCTCACTCCACTGGCTGTAACTTCAAAGACATCCCCGCACATCGCATACATCGGAAGTTCAATCACAGGCGAACCCTCCAGAAATATCATATCTGATCCCTCATCATCATCATCCTTGTTGCACGAAGTCATTACAAGGGCAATGGAAACCATAAACAATGTCAAAAATTTTGCTGTCCTAAAAAATTTTGGGCAACCCGCCCACACTCTCTCTGTTTTCATTTAGTATAATTAGTAAAAGATAACCGCAAAAGTAATATTTTTTCTAAATTTGTACTAAAATCGTGCCACTAAAAAGCACATTAAGGGCACAAAAGGGGGAATATGAACCATAACCGTATAAAAACTTCCATATCAGCATTTGCCGTTTCACTTGCAATTGCCATATGCACTGCCGGATGCCACAACCCGGGCGAGAATTACCGCACCTGTGACGGGTTTGCCCAGGGAGGCACGTTCCACCTGGTATATGAACTCCCCGGAGGCAATGCAATTGCCTCTCTTCCCGACAGTTTGCAGGCATGGTTCACCCGGATTGACAAGTCATTGAGCGGCTACGACACAACATCGCTGGTATCGCGGATAAACAGAGGGGAAAACCCCGCACTCGACAACCTTTTCATAGAGTGCTTCAACAGCTCCAAGGAGGTTTACAATGCTACCGGAGGAGCATTTGACATATCGGCAGCCCCACTGTTCGACATATGGGGATTCGGATTCAGGACAGGAGAAGAACCCACACCGGAAAAGATAGACAGCATAAAGCAGTTTGTGGGAATGGACAAACTTTCCATAATTCTTGACTCCTCTACAAATGCCCATTATCTGCAGAAGGACGATCCGAGGATGAAACTGAACTTCAATGCCATAGCCCAGGGATTCACCTGCGACTACATCTGCAGCAAGCTTGAGGGGATAGGCATCAGCAATTACCTGCTGGAGGTTGGCGGTGAGATAATGTGCAAGGGGGTGAACAGGAAAGGGAAAGAGTGGAGCGTGGCAATAGACAAGCCGGTTGACGGCAATTTTGTACCGGGAGAATCTGTACAGGCAGTGCTGGAGTTGTCGGGAAGAGGATTGGTTACATCCGGGAACTACAGGAAATTCTACATTAAGGACGGTGAAAAATTCTCCCACACAATTGACCCTGCAACAGGTTATCCTGTAAAGCATAACCTGTTGAGCGCTACAGTAATTGCCGCCAATGCCACATTGGCAGATGCCTACGCAACCTACCTTATGGTAATAGGAATTGACCAGGCCAGGGAGTTTCTGGAGAACAACAAAGAATTTGATGCCCTGCTTGTATATGGCGAACAGGAGCAGATGAAGGTATTCTCTACAAAAGGGGTAAAACAGAGAAAATTGAAATAACATATAATACACAGCACTATGGAAAACAAAAATCTGAAGCAAAATTTGGATGAAAGCACCAGGATGTCCCGCAGAGGATTCCTCAAGACAGCTGTTGCAGGTGCCGGAGCAGCCGGTGTTGCAATGATTGGCGCATCATCTTTCGGTTCTTTCCTCACCTCCTGTACAACAAGGGAGCATTTTGATACAATCATTGCCAATGGCGTGGTTTACTGCGGAGACGGAAAGGCTCCTATGCAGAACGCTATGGTAGGTATCAAAAACGGAAAAATTGTAGAGATTGGAAAACTTGGAAACCTGAAAAACCTTGCAGAGCACTGTAAAGTTATTGATGCAGAAGGCAATGCCGTTTCTCCAGGTTTCATAGACATCCACTCGCATACAGATACAAACCTTCTTATTGCCCCTGAGGGAGGCAGCAAGCTTTACCAGGGTGTAACTACAGATATCGGTGGAAACTGCGGTGATTCTCCGTTCCCTTATTCAGACGAGTATTTTGCATCAAAGAAAGACACATTGAGACACGGATTCCCGTTCTGGCAGGATCTTGACGGCTTCTATGATGCCCTCAGAGCAAAGAAAATAGGTATCAACTACAAGACATATACAGGACAGGGACAGCTGCGTTCTGCCGTTGTAGGTGACAACGCCGTAAAGGCAACACCTGAGCAGATGAAGAAGATGATTGAAATCCTTGAAGCAGAGATGGCAATGGGCAGCCTTGGCCTCTCTTGCGGATTGGAATATGCTCCAGGTTCATACGCAAGCAACGATGAGATTGTAGAGCTTCTTAAGGTTGTGGCAAAACATGACGGCTTGTTTGCAATACATATGAGAAACGAGGATGACCGTGTTGAAGAGGCTATTGCAGAGGCAATTGACATTGCACGCAAATCTGGTGTAAGACTGCAGATTTCCCATCTTAAAGCCCAGAATGCAGCAAACTGGCACAAGGCTCCAAATATGCTCAAGCTTATTGAGCAGGCAAAGGCAGAGGGTATTGACGTGGCATTCGACCGCTACCCTTACATTGCATTCTCTACCGGCATGAACTGCTTTGTTCCGCTTGACATGAGACAGGGATCAATGGAGGAGGTTCAGGCAAGAATCCGTAACCCAAGAACAGAGAAAATCATTGCCGCTTATGCCGACAGCCGCCTTAAGAGACTTGGAGGCCCTCAGAATGTACTTATTGCCGCTTGCGACAAACCTGAAAACGCAATGTTCTCAGGCAAGAACGTGGCAGAGTGCTGCCAGATGACCGGTCTTGAGCCTTGGCCAATGATAAAGAAAATCCTCCTTTCTGAGTACTATCTTCAGATGGTAGGATTTGCAATGAAAGACGAGAACGTACAGATGTTCCTTGCCCACGAGCTTGGAATGCCTGCATCGGACGGAAGCGTTTACGCTCCTGAGGGCCCTCTAAGCCAGGAGATTCCTCATCCAAGATCTTACGGAACATTCCCAAGATTCTTTGGCAAATACATAAGGGAGGACAAGATTTGTGACCTTCAGACAGCAATCTACAAGGCTACAGCCCTTCCTGCATCAAGGATTGGCTTGAAGGACAGAGGCCTTCTACTTCCAGGCTACGCTGCCGACATCACCATCTTCAATCCTAATACAATTGCCGAGGCCTGCACATACCAGAACCCTCACCAGTACTCACCTGGCATTGAGCACGTGATTGTAAATGGTGTACACACACTTGAAAAAGGAAAATTCCTTGGCGAATTTGGCGGAATGATTGTATAAGTTTCCAATACACAATAAAAAAAACTGTCGGGATCATTCTTCCCGACAGTTTCTTTTTTATATCTTCCCTTACGGATTATTTTGCTGGATTCATCACAAGTTCAAACTCGTTGCCCTGTGAAAGGATCTCCTGTACAAATTTCTGGATTGACTCAGGGGTAGCAACTTTCTCTACAGTTTCAATGTAGTTGTTGAAGTTATTTCTGCCGTGAGAGTACCACTGGTATGCAAGGTTATGCCAGTAGCTGTTGTGGATCTGTCTCTCAGGGAATGCCTTTATCATGTTCTCCCTTGCTTTTGTAACATACTCTGCATTAGGGCCGTTCTGTGCAATATCCTTCAAGCCCTGTTTTGCAAGCTCAATAAGTTTAGGCGCCTTGGTCTCATCTGTATCAAAGATAATCATGATGGCAAACTCAGGTTTTGGCTCACCGCCTATCTCTGCCATTGTGCTTACACCGTATGTACCGCCTTCATCTTCACGTATGGTCTTGGTATAAAGCTGGTCAAGAACACTGCTAAGTACAGACATTTTTACATCATTTTCAAGGTTTTTCTCCATTGTACCGTTGTAAATGATAGCTACAGATGTCTTAGGTGTCTCCATAGGGGTAGTGAAGTGGTTCTTCTGGATACCTTTTGGTGCCTGAATTCCCTCATCAACCCACGATGTCCCTTTTCTTGAAAGTGCAGGAAGGGAACCTATATATTTCTCAACCATAGGTTTAAGCTCCTCAAGGTTTACATTACCGGTAATGTATACTTTAAGGCCTGTCTGGTCTGCCATAAGCTGGGTATAACCTTTCTTTATGTTCTCAATGCTTACCTTCTCAAGCATTTCCTCCGAGATGAACGGCCTTCTTGGCGAATTGCTGAGCATTGTTTCCTGCAATACTTTGGAGAATACCATATTAGGCTGTTTGAGCAGATTAGGGATAATAGCCTTCACCTGGTTGAATCCTGCCTCAAACTCAGATGCCTCAAAACGTGGAGCAGTATAATACAGATACATCAGCTGCATCATTGTCTCAAGATCTTTAGGGGAACCTGATGCCGACATACCGTGCTCCAGTTCTCCGATATATGGAGAAACGCCCACCACTTTTCCTGTAAGCATCTTTGTCAACTGGCTCTCAGGGAATTTGCTCACACCTGAACTACTAAGATAAGTAGCAAAGATATTGCTCTCAAATGAAGGCATAAGCTCATCTGCCAAAATTGAACGGCCACCGTTTGCCACTGTCTTCATCATTATCTCATCTTTCTTGTACTCGGTTGGTTTTACAACAATCTGCATACCGTTCTCCAGTGTCCATACGGTTGTACCGAACTCACCGGCCTCCTCTTTCTTCACTTTTGAACCTGCAAGCGCAGCTGCATCCATCAAAGGCTCATTTGAAACTGTTGCTTTAGGAGCCTCAATCTCTGCAGTTTTAACTGCTGCAAGAACTGCTGTAAGGTCTGCCTCTGTTGGAACAGCCAATCCCTCCCTTTCAGGTGCTGAGTAGAAAATCACAATGTTGTTGTCGCCATAAAGCTGTTTTGCAGCCATATTCACCATCTCTGGAGAAAGCATAGCAAGATACTGCTGTACAGTATTGTACGCATACTCAGGATCCATATAAGGCTCACCCTGGGTAAAGTGGCTTATATACTGGTTTACAAACTGTGGGTTCTGGCGGCTCTCCGCATTATTCATTGCAGTTTCATATCTCTTCAGGATATTGATTTTTGCACGGTCAAACTCGTCGGGAGTAAAACCGTATCTCTTTACTCTCTCCAACTCTGTCATAAGTGCGGTAAATGCAGGGATTGCCTCACCATCCTTTGATGCTACATCTGCCATAAGGGCATGAAGGTCGTTGCTCATGTTGCCAAAACCAAAGCTTGCATTAAGGAAAGGTGCATCAGCTTTTCTGGCAATGTCACTCAATCTCTCGTTTACCATATTGCTTACAAGATTCTCCAACAGGTCATTCAACAATGCAAGGCCCAATCCACGGTACTGCATTGGGATTGCAGGGCTCTTTGCAGCCAACATTACACCTGTGGTATTGTTCTCCTTGTCGGTGAAGATGGTTACTATAGGAGATGCATTGTCGGGAACAACAACCGGCTGTTTTGCCTTAGGGTTCTCTGCTTTAGGCAACTGGCCGAACAAATCCTTAATCTTGCCTACAACAGCCTCTGCATCAACATCACCTACTACAATAATTGACTGCATATCAGGCCTGTACCATGTTTTGTAGAAGTTCACAAGCGACTCAGGCTTGAAGTTCTTCAAATTCTCCTCAGAACCTATAAGGGATACATTCTCCAAAGCGGAACCTTTGAACAGGGTCTTCATCAAAGCCACCTGCTGTCTCCACTGGTAACCGTCACGGGTACGTTTCTCCTCAAGGATAACGCCACGCTCAGCATCAATCTCTGCAGGATCGTTGGTTACGAATGCAGACCAGTCAAAAAGGATAAGCAATGAACTGTCAATGATTCCCTCTCTGGTTACAGGGACATTGTTGAGCATATATGATGTCATCTCATAACCTGTACCGGCATTGATGTTTGCACCAAATGCGCAACCTATGCTCTCCATATAGGAGATGATTCCCTTTCCAGGGAAGTGTTTTGTACCGTTGAAGCACATATGCTCAAGGAAGTGGGCCAGACCATCCTGGTCCGGTGTCTCCTGAACGGCACCTACATTTGTTACAATATAGAAATCTGCTCTCTGGGCAGGTTTCTCATTATGCATCACATAATAAGTAAGGCCGTTGTCCAACTTGCCATACAACACTTTTTTATCCAACTCCAATGGAGCCTGCGGATTAACCTGTGCAAAGCCTATAAGGGCTACAAGGCTCAGCACTACAGATAAAAATAATTTCCTTCTCATCTTCAAATCATTTAAAAAATCATACCCAAATGTAACTATAATTATAATACACTGTTTAAAAATCTTTATTAAATTGGCATATATTTTGATTTTGGATTACACAAAACGAAAAACCGACAATTATGAAACAGTTTATGACAACAGCACTGATTGTACTCTGTTCAATTAGTGCCATTTTTGCCCAAAACACTACAGAACATTTTATAGAAACTTCCGTAAATGCAAACAGGGATGTTACTCCCGACGAAATATCAATATCATTTTTAATTGATGAGGAAGACTATAAAGGGAAAGTTTCCGTGCAACAGAAGGAGACCCAGATGATAAATGCACTGAAAAAACTTGGCATAGACACAGACAAAACCCTCACCATAAAGGATATCAGCAGCAACCTTAAGGACAATACTCTAAAGAAGGACCAGGTATTTGTTTCACGTCACTATATGTTGGAGGTTCCATCTGCAGCAATGGCAACACAGGTATTTGAAGCGCTCAACAATCTTGAGATAACAAGGGTAGGCATTGCCAAAACCGCCGTTTCAAACAAACTGGCTGAGGAGATAAAATCAGAGCTTCTTGTGGAGGCAGCCAAAAAGGCACGCACCAATGCCCAGCTGATGGCACAGGCCCTCGGCCGCAATGTAGGGGAGGTAATATACATAAGCAACCACTACAGTTATTCTTCATACGACGGTGCTCCGGAACTGGCATTTGCCCTTAAAACCAACAGGAGCGCATCACCGGCACCAGCCAATCCAACCGAACTGAAAATAAGCAAACAGAGACTCTCTGTAAGCATAAGCTGCAAATTTGCCTTCAAATGATATTGCAAAATGCACATACGAAAAAAGGCTATCCGCAACGGATAGCCTTTTTCTATAATGCCGGAAGAAATTACTCAGCAACAACCTCAACTTTGATGGTAGCTTTGATGTCTTTGTAGCATTTTACAGTTGCATCATAAATACCAACCTCCTGAAGTTTTGCAGCATCAACGATAGTGATGTTTCTTCTGTCAATCTCAAAACCTTTCTCAACAAGAGCCTCAGCAACCTGAATGTTGTTAACTGAACCGAAGATTTTGCCGGTAGCGCTAACTTTAGTAGCAACAGTTACCTGTACGCCCTCAAGTTTAGCAGCCAAAGCCTGTGCATCCTCTCTCAATTTAGCCTCTTTGTGAGCTCTCTGTCTCATGTTCTCTGCGTGAACTTTCTTAGCAGAAGGAGTAGCCATAATAGCCATTCCCTGAGGAATAAGATAGTTTACAGCGTAGCCGTTCTTAACTACTACGATATCATCTTTGTGGCCCAATTTATCCACATCCTGTTTAAGTATAATTTCCATCTTATAGTCCTCCTTATTTCAATAAATCTGTTACGTATGGTAGCAAAGCAAGGTGGCGTGCGCGTTTAACTGCCTGAGCAACCTTTTTCTGGAATTTAAGAGAAGTACCGGTAAGTCTTCTAGGAAGGATTTTACCCTGCTCGTTAAGGAATCTCTTAAGGAACTCTGCATCCTTGTAATCTACATATTTGATACCTGCTTTTTTGAAACGGCAGTATTTTTTCTTCTTAACCTCTACTGTAGGAGGGTTAAGGTAACGAATTTCGTTGTTAACTGGATTTGCCATAATTTTTACCTCCCAATTATTTGTTTTCAGTCTGGTTAGCTCTTCTTTTCTCAGCGTAAGCAACAGCGTGTTTGTCCATTGCGAAAGTCAAGAAACGGATAATTCTCTCATCACGTCTGTACTGAGTCTCAAGTTTTGCAATGAATGCAGGCTCTGCTTTGAACTCAAT
Source organism: Bacteroidales bacterium (assembly GCA_017380095.1). Classification (GTDB taxonomy): domain Bacteria; phylum Bacteroidota; class Bacteroidia; order Bacteroidales; family UBA932; genus Egerieousia. Next base: position 9,770 of record JAFOER010000050.1, on the reverse strand, counting down.
TAGGTGATAAAAACCTGTGGTTTTTTTCTGGATTGGATAAGCCAATTTCCTTAGACCCCAATCCTGCTCATATACAACCTCTCCGCCATTCTCCTTGATAAGATCCAAGTATTTGGCTACCGCTTCCTTCATCTGGGCATCAGACAAAACGGGAGTTGCAATGAAAACGGTCTCGTACTGTTTTAACATCTTAGTTAAAAAATTAAATTAATAAATATTTTATTTTCAAGCAGTTAAATCTCAAAACTTCAGAAATTCCACTACTTGGGGCTGCAAAGATATAAACTTTTATCAATAATACAAAAAAACTGCTGCCTGTCACCCCTTTACGGAACTGGACAGGCAGCGGTTCAACTATAAAAATACTTGCTTAAAACTCAATTTTCAACGTTGCAAAGATATGTCATTTATCCCGTACAACCTAAATTTTGAGCCTTTTTAATATTGCAAAGCAATTTTATACATATTTGATTAACAGCATTTTACAACTCGCAAAACCTTGCAAAATCTTGCAGCGGCATTTCATCAGCTGAAATTCATCTGCGGATCGCTCAAAATGAGCTCCTGCAATGACTTTTTAAGACGGCTCTTCCTCACATAAATATTTTGGGGAGTATCGTTAAGTATTACACTTATCTCCTGGGCAGAAAATCCCGCATAAATGAGGTTGAGCAATTTTATGTTATCCTCCTTCATGTTCGGATACATCTCACGGGCCTTCTTTATTACATCATTGTTCTTGGCATTCACCACCTGCTCCATCACCTCAAAATTGTCACCGCTGAGCTGCAGCTTGAGCAGGTCATCAACCTTCTTGTGAAGCTTCTTTGAATTTCCCGACTCATAATATGTACGCACCAGCTCCTTCACCTCCGCAAACCTGTTCTCCAGAAGCTCCTTGAGTTCCTTCTCCTTTGCCTTATGGATATCGAGCTGCGAAAGGAGGTTCTCCCTCGAATTCTCCGCACTGGCAACCCTTGTTCCCAGGCTCTCAATATTGTCTGCATACTGCGCCAGCAAAGTATTCTTCTCTTCCATCCTCTCCCGGTATCTCCTGGCAACAAACACCCCTGTCACCACCATAATTGCAAGGATAAAGGAATACACAGCCGCCAAACTGAAACTGCGCACCCTTACATTGTAATTCTCCTCCTCAAGCCGCCGCTGCCAGAACTGCTGTTCCGCCTCCCTTACCGACTCGCTCCTTGCGGCAAGTGACACCGAATCCATTATATATATGTACCTGTCCATTGCCCCGGATGCCCCTTTATAATCTCCGGCAGCAAGGGCAACTTTTGCAGCAATGTCATACAACTGGAGCTGTTCGTCGGGAAGAAGTCTCCTCTCCCCCACCTTCTCCGAGTAATCCTTCAAGTATCCCGACGACTTTTTCACATCTCCCTTCTTGAGGTAGATTTTTGCAAGAAGCGGATAATCCAGAGGATTTACAATGCTGTCGTTGAACTTGTTATAGGTACTGTCCAGCTGTGCCAAAGCCTTGTCCTCTCCCCCATCTACCATACAATACAAGGCAGCGATTGCAGTTGAATACCTCATAAGGGCGTCATTAAAAAGGTTTTCCTTTGTAACAACCACACTGTCGTGCGGACTGAACAGCATCTTGCTCCTCATCTGCAACGCTTCACCGGAGGCCTTCCTGTAATAATTGATGGATTCCTGCACATTGCCGTCTGCAGCATAAATCCTGGCCATACCCTCATAGGCATACATTATATACTCTCTCACATCTGTACCTGCAAGAGTATAAAAATCAAGGGCTTTGGAATACATTTCCAGAGCATTGGAGTAGTCGAGCTTGTGGGCATACAGTTCACCTTTATGGCTGCATATCTGCCCCTTGAGCACTACCTTGTCTGAAGAAGCACTCAATTCCTCCGCAAGAAGGAATTCCTCCATTGCATCGTAATACTTATGCTCCCGCTGATAGCTTTGCCCAGTATAGAAATGGTACAGAGCCTCCTCAAGCTCAGGCGTAACACCATCACCGGAACATGAGAAAAACACGGGCAACAATACAAATATGTATTTGAACAACTTCATTACCAAAATATCCTTACGGCAAAGTTAGCATATAAAATGAAAGGCGGCCAAAATTTTGACCGCCTTGAATCATCTTTTTACAATGTTATTTTCTTGGAGCCTCTTTAAGAACCTCAACAACAAAATCGTACCATTTGCCTACCGAGTCAATCTCAACTCTCTCATCAGGTGAGTGAGGAGAGAAAATTGTAGGGCCACAAGAAACCATATCCCAGTTAGGATAAGTACCGCCAAGGATACCGCACTCCAAACCAGCATGGATAGCCATAACTGCAGGCTGTTTGCCGTAAAGTTTCTCATATACAGCCTTCATCTCCCTTAGAATTGGAGAAGCCATATTAGGAGCCCAACCAGAGTAACCGCCTCTGAATGAAACCTCTGCACCTGCCAACTCAAATACTGCGCGCATTCTCTCAGCAAGGTCATCTTTTGCTGTATCTACAGAACTTCTCATCAAAGAGTGTACATTTATTACACCATTCTCAGATTTTACAATTGCCATATTGTTTGAAGTCTCAACCAAACCAGGCATTGCATCACTCATTCTCTCTACACCGCTTGGACAACCATACAAAGCTTTGCACAAGTTAAGGGCAACTTTCTGCTCAATAGCCTCTGCTGCAAGAGGAGCATCCTCAAGATAAACCTTAGCATCCTTGTCAGTTGCAGCATACTCAACTTTAACCTCAGCCTCAACTTTTGCAACAACAGCCTTTGCAGCCTCAAGTTTGTCTGCAGGAACTGCAATTACAGCAACAGCCTCTCTTGGGATAGCATTACGCATGTTGCCGCCCTCAACAGAAACAAGTCTTGCATCCAAATCCCTCAACAATGGAAGCAATGCTCTTGTCATAACCTTGTTTGCATTTGCACGGTAAAGGATAATGTCCATACCTGAGTGGCCGCCTACAAGACCTTTCACATTAAGTACCTGACCTACATAACCTGCAGGAACTGCCTCTGTTGTATATTTGAAAGTTGCAGAGCAATCAAGACCACCTGCACAACCTACATAAAGCTCGCCCTCAGTCTCTGAATCCAGGTTGATAAGGATATCACCTTTCAATACTCCTGGCTGCAAAGAACGTGCACCTGTCATACCTGTCTCCTCATCAATTGTAATAAGCACCTCAAGAGGACCGTGAACAAGGTCATTTGACTCAAGGACTGCCATAGCCACTGCACAACCCAAACCGTTGTCAGCACCAAGGGTAGTACCTGTAGCGTAAACCATATTGTCTACAATTCTTGGTTTGATAGGATCCTTCTTGAAATCGTGCTCAACATCATTGTTCTTCTGTGGAACCATATCAATGTGGGCCTGAAGAATGATACCCATTCTGTCCTCCATACCCGGAGTTGCAGGCTTGCGGATAATTACGTTGCCAACCTCATCCTGGAATGACTCCAAACCGAGTTTTTTTCCAAAGTCACAAATATATTTCGCTGCCTCCTGCTCAAATTTTGAAGGGCGAGGAATCTGTGTCAGATCATAAAAGTTTTTCCACACAATCTGTGGAGACAAATTTGCTATTGTACTCATATTAATGTGTATTTTATAGTGTTATTGAATTATCTCATCAAGGTCTCTGTAGGGAAGCTGAGAATCTTGCCCAACTGGTAAACCGGAATCCTTGTCTGTATCAGCACCTTCTGGCCGTCCATCACTTTGGCAATTACTGTTACAGGCTTCCTGTACGCCACCTTCCCTTTTGTCGCAGCCACAGCATCAGCAACAGCTGTAGGGCTTATTGGTTCAACATCTTTTGCAAGTTCCAGCACAACAGGCCTTCCCTGCATATTGTTTGCAGGAAGCAAGCCATACTGCTCCGAGATTCTGAACGCAATATAAATATGTTTCTGCGCAGCTGCCTGAGGAACCACATCAAACGCTACTGTCTGCTCGTCAAAAACGCTTTTGCCCACAAACATGCTCATATACTCATCCTCAAGTCTCTTTATCTCAGCCAAGGTTGCAGCCATAGCCTCACCGGAAAAAGTTGCGTCTGTATCACCTGTTATGATGTCAACCCTCTTCTGGCGCAATTTGAAAATCATCTGTGCAGTCTCCTCAGCCTTCTGCTCCAGGCTCTTCACTACCGCCTGGTCCTGCTTTACTGGAATTTTCTCTACCCCCTCAGCACCCATAACGGTCTTGTAAAGGGTTGTTGTAACATTGCCTATATTGGACGCTGCCCCCTGGAGGAAATCTGCAGAATTCACTGCACTCGGGAATCTCCAATGCGCAGGCTTGCCTGTATAACCGTCTGAAAGGACTACAAGCCCCTGGCTGCACATCTGCAGAAAGTTTGCAGCTGCAGTTTTTGAACCCTGAAGGTTCACCACAGCAGACACGGAAGGATCTGCCTCCACATATGGGAACATCTCTATGGATTTGATCTTATAGAACTCCCCGCTGGCAGGCCTTACGTCAATCCCAAGATATTTTTTCGCATAAGCGGCATATGGACCGGCCTGGTATGACTCATGCTGGGCAGTTACCTTAAGTACAATGGTTGTACTGGGCAAAGAATACAATACTGTTCCCGACGGAGCAGTTTCACCCGGATTCAACACCTGTGCAGCAGCTGAAAGGCTCATCCCGGCCACAAGCAATGCTGCAAAAAACAATTTGACTCTCTTCATAATATCAGTTTCCAAAAGGCTTTTCCCCATACAGACGTTCATACTCAACAATCTCCTCCTCACGGAAATCCCTCTTCCATCTCTTATGGCTCCAAAGCCAGTTAACTTTATTTGCAAATATATCTTCCTGCAAATAGCATGCAAATTTTCTTGTAAGCTCACCGTGCGGCAATCCTTTGGTATTCTCCTCAATAAGTTTGAAGTTTATTTCATACTTGCCCCTTGCAACCCTGTCCATTCCAAGATATACCATAGGAATACCCAATTTTGAGGCCAGGTACTCGGCACCGGCAAGCATCTGGGTAGGCTGGTTAAGGAACTTGGCTACAATCCTCTCCTCTTTTGGAGACTGGTCTGCAATAAAATAATACAGTCCTGTAGCCCCCTTGTCCTTAAGGATATGCCTGAGGATATGCTTTGACTCCAGAATACCACCCTTATTGCCGCATTTGGCAGACACCAGCATACGCATCTTTACAAAAAAGGCATCAAAAACCTTGTTCTTGGCCCTTTTATAGCTCATGTATATGTCATGCTTTGCAAAGCCGCCTGTACCTTCCGCTCCAAGAGGACCGTTCACTCCTCCAAAAAGCTCCCAGTTACCCATGTGACCCATCATAACCACTATTTTGGGATACCTGCTGCACAATTCATCCATCATCTCCCTGTGAGGAACATACACTACCTCGCTTATCTCCTTCTGCGTTGCACTTATTGCCCAAATGCTCTCAAAAGTGATATCCATCATATACTTGTAGTATTCCTTGCGGAGCTTCTTTATCTCACCATATTTCAACTGGGGAAAACTGCGTGCCATGTTTATGTCAATTACACTTCTCCTGTACCCCAGCAGGTTAAGGAAAAAGGCACACACATCCGAGAAGAAGTAGAAAACCCTTCTAGGCAACAGGGAAACCGTATAGGTTATCCCCCACAAAGTCCAAAATAACAGTTTCTGAATTATAGTCACAAAAACAAATTTAAGGAAAATTCACAAAAGAACATAAAAAAGTGCATAAAAAAAGAGACCGGTCCATAAAACCGGTCTCCATATTATAACTGGGAAAAATTACGCAGTAACTCTCTCCAACCATTTAACCATACCAAGCATAACGCCCATAGATACAAGACATACTACAAGGAATACTGTCCAGCACTGCCAGATTGGCCAAGCGTTGTACATAAGAGGGCCGATCCACAAAAGAAGGTTACCAAGAGCGGTAGCAGTAAGCCATAGACCCTGGCAAAGACCCAAAAGGTTCTTAGGAGCCACTTTTGAAACGAATGACAAACCAAGAGGTGAGATGAACAGCTCTGCAACTGTCAAGAAGAAATAGGTTACGATAAGTACCCACCAGTGAGCCTTGTTGGCCATCTGCTCTGCAATTGGAAGAGCCTTGTAGGTATCAGCAGAAGGATAACCTTTCATAACTGAGAAAATTGCAAGGAAAAGGAATGCCAAACCTGCAATGAACATACCTATAGCAATCTTGCGTGGAGTAGAAATTGCTTTGCCCTTTCTTGCAAATGCTGCAAAAATTGCCATTACTATAGGAGTAAGTGTAATTACAAAGAATGGGTTGATAGCCTGCCAAATCTCAGGAGCAACTGCCGATGAATCAACGAAGTCACGTGCAAAGAATGACAATGACATACCGTTCTGGTGGAATGAGAACCAGAAGAAGATTACTATACCAAGCACTGCGAACAATGCATACATTCTCTGTTTGATCTCCTTGGCCATAGCCGCTTTCTCCTCTGCAGTGTACTCTACACTCTTGGCTGCAACTTTCTTTGCAGGAGTAGGGAACTGTTTCTGGGAAATGAAGAAGATAACCAAAGAGATAAGCATAGCAGCTACTGAAGCGATGAACGAGTAGTGGATACCCTCATTGAAAATCTGAAGGTAAGTCTGGCAAGAAGCAGCCATATCAGCAATCTGTCCACCTGCTGCAGCCATAAGCTGCTGAAGGTTTGCAAGAGCCTCAGGTGCCATTGCAGCCGCGCTGTTGATATACTCGTGGCAAAGTGCAGGAAGCTGTGCGTTATATACCATACCGTTGGTACCCAACCACCACTGGCGTAGAACTGGAGCCACGAAAGGAGCGATAAGGCCACCCACGTTGATAAATACGTAGAAAATCTGGAAACCTGCGTCACGTTTGTCTTTAGCCTCTTTTAGAGCCTCAGGACCATTCTTTGCAGCCTCAGCCTCAAAATCGTCATACATCTGGCCTACGATTGCCTGCAAGTTGCCTTTGAACAAACCGTTACCGAAAGCGATAAGGAACAATGCAACACAAGTAAGTGCAAGCAACCATGTAGTGTTGCCGGCAGTTGCAAGGATAGGAATTGAAAGGATAATGTATCCCGATGCCATAATTACAAGACCTGTCTTGATGGTACCCTTGTAATTCTGGGTACGGTCAGCGATAAGTCCGCCAATAAGCGCAAGGATATAGATACCTGCGTAGAAGAAGGAGTAGATGGTACCACTCACACCCTCGCTCAAACCGAATTTTGAACATAGGAAAAGTACAAGTACCGCGTTCATGATGTAGTATCCGAAACGCTCTCCCATGTTACTTAAAGCTGCTGCAAGCAACCCTTTAGGATGATTTTTGAACATACGTTATAAATTTTGAATTAGTAATATTTGGTTATTTTTTCTCCAAATTGTGAAACATATTTGGCAAAGATATAAATAATTGTCATTTTTTTACGCATTTCCGGCTGAAAACTGATATCAAAATATCTATCTTTGCACCGTTATGGATAAAGTTGCCGTTGTAATTCTCAATTGGAACGGGGAGAAATTCCTCAAAAAATACCTCCCTGCACTTGTTGCCAACACCCCAAAGGCTGCAGGTGGAGGCAACGTATCCATTATTGTGGCAGACAACTGCTCATCGGACAACTCACTGCAGCTGCTCAAGGAGAATTATCCGCAAATACGCACCATAGTGCTTGACAGCAATTACGGGTTTACCGGAGGGTACAACAGGGCTCTGGCACAGGTTGATGCAGAGTACTTCATCCTCCTCAACTCAGATATCCTTGTCCCACAGAACTGGCTGGAACCGCTCGTGGAATTCATGGACTCCAATCCTCAGGCAGGCATCTGCCAGCCCAAGATGCTCTCTGAAGGGGTACACCAGCAATTGAGCATTGCCGCAACAGGGAAAGAGGACATATCGGGAACTTTCATCCCCGCGGATTCTGTCGGGAAGGAGATGTTTGAATACGCAGGGGCATGCGGGGGATTCATAGATATCCTGGGATTCCCGTTCTGCAGGGGAAGGGTGCTCTCAAATGTGGAGTTTGACAACGGGCAGTATGACAACCGGATGCAGGTATTCTGGGCATCCGGGGCCTGCATGATGGTACGCAGCTGCGTTTGGAGGGAACTTGGCGGTTTGGACGAGAGTTTCTTTGCCCATATGGAAGAGATAGATTTCTGCTGGAGGGCACAGCTTGCCGGACATCAGGTATGGGCAGTTCCGCAAAGCCACGTTTTCCATGTAGGAGGAGGCACTCTGCCAAACAACTCCCCCAGAAAACTCTTCTTCAATTACCGCAACAATCTCCTCATGCTCCACAAGAACCTCCCCACATCTGAGGGATGGGATGCATTCGGGGGGAAATGGGGCAACCGCAACCTGTTCATATTCACAAGAATGTGCGTAGACGGGCTTACCGGCATCGCATATCTGCTCCAGTTAAAGTGGAGTTTCTTTACCGCAGTAATAAAAGCGCACAAGGCATTCAGGCAAATGAAAAAGGAAACGGCAGTTACCCTGCCGGATAACCGCCGCAACTCTCCTTATGGAATCTCCACCAAAAGTCTCATCATAGAGAAACTTCTGGGGAGAAACATCAGATTCTGATCCTATATTGCTGAATCAACAACCCAGCTGAAGGCTCTCAGTCCCATCAGCGGGTTCTTCTCATCCAACACTTTAAGCCTTTTCATAAAGTCCTCGGCAATCCTGTCCTCACAAACAGCCATCATTGCAGAGTTGAGGGTTGGCCAGGCGTGGTCGCCGTAGTGGGGCTCACCACCGCGCGAACCCCTTCCGGTAACCTCTTCCCAGTTTGTAAAGCCTTTTACACCAGCTTTTAGCATAATGTCAAGGATCTCATCCTTAAAGGCCTGGTTATATGATATAAATACTGCTTTCATCTCAATCTGTTTTTACATTATTTGGCCAAAGCCTTCATAGCTTTAAGCTCTGCCTTTCTCTTTTTCTTAAGACCGTTACCTGCAAATACTGCATACATTACAGGCACAATCACCAGGGTAATAAGGGTAGATACTGAAAGACCCCAAGCCACACAGGTACCCAAACCTCTCCACATCTCAGAACCCTCACCGGTACCTATTGCCATAGGAACCATACCCAATACGGTTGTCATTGTTGTCATAAGCACAGGACGCAAACGTGATCTTCCCGACGTAACAATTGCGTGTACAATACCCATTCCCCTCTCACGGCAAAGGATGATGTAGTCGATAAGCACGATACCGTTCTTAACCACAATACCCATAAGCATGATAAGACCGATCATTGACATCACGTTCAAAGGCTGTCCTGTAACCACAAATCCCATAATCACACCCACAAACGCAAATGGAATTGAGAACATGATCACAAACGGATATGTAAGCGACTCAAACTGTGCAGCCATCACAATGAACACAAGGATAATGATAAGGGCCATAAGCATGATAAGGTCGCCGAAAGTCTCCTGCTGGTCCTCATATGTACCTCCCAACTGCCAGCTGATACCCATAGGCAAAGCAGTCTTGTCCATAAATGAGTTGGTAGCAGAAACAAGGTCAGACATAGCCATACCGTTAGGAACTACTGCAGAAACTGTAACAAGTCTCTCGCGGTCCTTACGCTCAATTGCAGGAGGGGTAAGAATCTCCTTAACCTCACCAAGGTCGCGCAATCTGATACCCTGTCCAATTGCGTTGTAGATAAGGATGTTCTCAATATCCTCAACTGTTGTACGGAACTCAGGTGCATATCTGATATTGATGTCATACTCCTCTCCGT
>JAFOER010000049.1 GCA_017380095.1 Bacteroidales bacterium | reverse complement strand
CATGTAAACGGTTCGGAGGCCAAATCTTCCCGAAATGTAAAGGAGGGAGACATAATAACCGTGCGCAAGGGGGCCATCAGATACCAGTATCAGGTACTTACCCCAATAGACAAGCGCCAGGGTGCTGCCCTTGTACCCCAATACGCAATTAACATCACCCCTCAAGAGGAACTTGACAAACTCAATGCTCCAAATGAAACAATATTCCTCAAAAGGGACCGCGGTACCGGCCGCCCCACCAAGAAGGAAAGTAGGGACATTGAAAAACTTCTGGGACTGTAAATTAAAAAAGGAAGAGCATCTTACTCTTCCTTTTTTGGTTTTGCATTGGCAATGTTCATTGCCCTGTCGGGACCAAGGGTAACAAAAGCCTTTATGGCCTCAATTGCCTTGTCTTCAATGAAAGGGAGCTCCTTTTCCTCCTCGGAAGTCCACTTGCCCAACACATAATCAACCTGGTGCCCTTTTGCAAAGTTGTCGCTGATGCCAACCCTCAACCTCGCATAGTTGTTGTTGCCAAGGCACTCGTCAATATTCTTTAGTCCGTTGTGTCCTCCCGACGACCCCTGTTTGCGCATGCGCTGGCTTCCGAACGGAAGTGCAAGGTCATCGAGCACCACAAGGAGATTCTCCTGTTTTATCTTCTCCGCCTGCAGCCAGTAGTTCACCGCCTTGCCGCTGAGATTCATGTATGTGGAGGGCTTCAAAAGGATAAGCTTGTGCCCTCTCACAGATACGGTACAGGTAGAGCCGTATCTTCCCGACAAAAAAGAAGTGCCGGAAGCTTTTGCGAAAGCATCCAGCACTTTGAAACCTATATTGTGTCGGGTATCTGCATATTCTGCACCAATATTGCCTAATCCTGCAATAAGAAAGTTCATACCCGCCGGCAATTATCAGTTATTATTTCTTGCCTGCTTTAGCAGCAGCTGCAGCACCTAGAGCAGCACGGGTCATCTTAACAGCACAGATGATGGTTGCTTTAGGAGATACGATGCTGATGCCCTCGTAGCTAAGGTCACCTGCAACGATAGTTTTGCCAAGACCTAGAGTAGTGATGTCTACCTCAAGAGTATCAGGAAGTTTGTCCATAGGAGCAGAAACTTTAAGTTTTCTTGAAGAAACCATAAGTTTACCACCCTGTTTAACACCCTCTGAGTTACCTGTGATAACTACAGGAACGTCAATTACTACTGGTTTCTCTGGGTTGATAGCCAAGAAATCTGCGTGAAGAGCCTCGTCAGTTACCGGATGGTACTGGATAGCGTGGAATACGCACTGGTATGTTTTACCCTCAACCTCAATGTCAATAATGTAAGAAGCTGGAGTGTGGGTAATTTTTTTCAACTCGTTTACCTCCAATGCAAAGTTTACATTCTCTACATTGTTGCCGTAGATAACGCAAGGAACCTGCTCGTTTCTGCGAATCTGTTTCAAAGTCTGTTTGTTGCCGATAGTTCTTGCAACACCTTTAAGTGAAATGTGTTTCATTGTTTTTGTAAATTAATTGTGTTACTCAGTCTGGAGTTTCCAGACCCCATTGCACCAAAAAGCAGTGCTTTTGTTCATGCCCACTTTTTGTGAGCCGCAAAAGTAGTGATTTTCCCGATATTTACAAAAACTATTTCCATTTGCACACATATTTTACCATATGTAGATTAAAATTTCTAAATTTGGATGAAGAATCTATAATCAATTTTACAAATACTTAAAAACTAATACTATGGCTAAAAAATTCATTTGTACCGTATGCGGTTACGTTCACGAGGGAGATGCTGCTCCTGAAAAATGTCCTCTATGCAAAGTTCCTGCTGAGAAATTCAAAGAGGTAGTTGAGACAGAAGGCGAGCTTACCTGGGCTGACGAGCACAGGATTGGTGTAGCAAAAGGTTGCGATGCCGAGGTTTGGGAAGGTCTTCAGGCACACTTTGTTGGAGAGTGTACAGAGGTTGGAATGTACTTGGCTATGAGCCGTCAGGCAGACAGGGAGGGATATCCTGAGGTTGCTGAGGCTTACAAGAGAATTGCTTGGGAAGAGGCAGAGCACGCTGCAAAATTTGCAGAACTTATAGGTGAGGTAGTTTGGGACACAAAAACCAACCTCAAGAAAAGAATGGAGGCAGAGAGCGGTGCTTGCGCAGACAAGAAGAGAATTGCTACAAAAGCAAAACAGCTTAACCTTGATGCCATCCACGACACAGTTCACGAGATGTGCAAGGACGAGGCACGCCACGGACAGGTATTCCAGGGCTTGTACAAGAGATTCTTTGAGAAATAATCAAAAAGGATACTATAAGAAAAGGGTGGCCGCAGCCACCCTTTTATGTTATTCTTCCTCCGGTGCAAGATATCCTGTATCCTTGCTCCATTTGAAGTTTGCGTAGTACTTCAGGAGCTGGGGATCAGCCGTTGGGCTTGGGATGTAAGTACTCAAGCCTGAATATTTGTTCTTGTCTACAGGAATCTCAATAAAGTAAGGGGTTGTATTCTTGTATATTACCGCTTTGTCCAATGCATTGCGGAAATCAGCATCATTGCCTTGCGACAGCTGGTTTGCCAGACCTCCCAGATCATAGAACCAGTGCTTGCCGCTTCTGTAATAGCGCTGGATTGACAATGTATCCAACGATGACATGTTGCTTCCGTAATTTTTAAAGATCTTTGAGGCTTCAGATGCAAGTCCTTCAAGTTCCGAACTCTTTACCAACGATACGGTTGCCGAACGGGATGAACCGCTCTGCCCGTTGTAGAAGTGGAAATACTCCTCCGCCACACTCTCCATATCGGCAGGAGTGGTGAATATGTGTTTCATTATTCTTGCATAAGGGAAACCTGTGGAAAGTATCTCTGCAGGTGATGACAATACGTAATTTACTGAATCCTTAAGCTCATATGCCACCTCTATGCCACCCATAAGACAGGCATCAAAAATCACAAACTCAAGTTTGTACGGAAGAGCTTTGGCCAACTCCATCACATCCATCTCCTTTCCGGAATCCGCTCCGAAGGATTTTGAATAATATCCCTGAGGAAGCCATCCTGTACCGTGCGACCACAATACCAGGCCATACTCCTGGGCCGGATACATGGTCTGAGTTATTTTAAGCACACTTGTCAAAGATTTGGCATCCGCAGAGTTCTGGGGAGGGAAATGGTACACCGTGTCCTGTACAACAGCTCCGGTTTCATCCTTGAACAGCCTCAGCAATACCGGGTTTTTGGATGCAAGATGCATATAAACCAACAGGTTCTCATTCTCCGGCACAAAACCCTGCTTCATTGAGGCAAGGTTGTTCTCTGCCTGGGATGAAAGGTTGTTGTTGGCCGCCATATATACCAGCACTGTCTTGGGTCTCTCCACAAATTGTGGCGGTTCCTCATTTACCGGATCGCAGGCAAGAGCTGTCACCGCCATAAGCAACAATATAAAGTATCTCTTCATCTCTCTAGTTTTTAAATACAAAGTATACCGCAAGCACCAAAAACACAAATGCTATAAGGTGATTCATCCTGAAACTCTCCGTCTTGAAAAATATAGCGGAGAATGCCACAAAGATAAGCAGGGTTATAACCTCCTGGATAACCTTCAATTGGATCAGATTGAAAGGGCCGCCGTGCAGATTGGATCCTATCCTGTTTGCCGGCACCTGGAAACAGTATTCAAAGAAGGCTATGAGCCAACTTATTATGATAATTCCAAACATTCCCCACTTGGGGAGCATCTTGTCCGCTCCAAACTTCAGGTGGCCGTACCATGCCAATGTCATGAAACTGTTTGAAACTATAAGCAATATTATTGTAAGTATACCTTTACCCATTTTTTACAGTCAATTAAACAAACCCCTATTCAAATGTGTTTGATAAACGACAAAAGTAATAATTTTTTACATATATTTGCTCGTTATGAAATATAAAGGTCTATTTGCGTTTATTGGCGGTGCACTTGCAGGCGCTGCTGCTGCAATCCTTCTTGCCCCAGATTCAGGTGACAACACCAGAAAGAAAATAAGGGAAAAGGCACAGCAGGAGTATGAGAGGATGAAACAGAGAGTTGCACAGGCCAAATGCGACTGCGACTATCCGGGCTGCGGATGTGAGTAGTGCGCAGAGAGACTTGACCTGATTTGGAAAGCTGTTCCTTTTTGAGTTAAAACAACAGAGATATGCTGGACGGGATCAGGCAAACTTTAAAGGATTATATGGCTCTGAAAATGACGGAGTACAAACTCAAAGGGGCGGAAAACTCCGCAGTCATTACAAACAGACTGATTGTAATCCTTGTAATGACATTGCTCAGCGGCATAATTTTACAGTTGCTGGGATTTTCAGTTGCCTTTATGGCAGGTGAACTGCTGGGGAGCATCCCCCTGGGGTTCGGGGCAACGGCACTTGTATTTGCCGCTATGCTCGGAGCCGTATATGCCAACAGAAAGAGATTGTTTCTCAACAGATTGGTAAGGATGTACGTAAGGATGTTTTTTGAAAACGACTGAAACCAAATTATAAAAACTATATGAATTTCTTAAAAACTATGTTATGCGTATGCGGGTTCGGCCTTGTTGCAGCATCTTGCTCACAGGGGAACCAGAAAGAAGAGCCGTTCAAATATACGGTAGATGAATTTGCAGATATCCAGGTGCTCAGGTACAGGATTCCGGGATGGGATTCACTTACACTAAACCAGAAAGCCTATATCTACCATTTGAGTGAGGCAGGAAAATGCGGAAGGGATATTCTCTTCAGCCAGAACTTCAAATACAACCTTGGAATAAGGAAAACCCTTGAGAGGATCATAACCAACTACAAGGGTGACCGCGAGTGCGAGCAGTGGCAGAAATTTATGGTGTATGCCAAAAGGGTATTCTTCAGCAACGGTATCCACCACCACTATGCAGAGGACAAGATAATCCCCGAGTGCACACCGGAGTATTTCAAATCTCTTCTCGACGAACTGAAGATGGAGAAGAAATGCTACACCTACATTCCAATAATGTTCGACCCTGAGCTTTACCCTCAGAGAAAATACACAGGATCCGAGAAGGACATCATTGAGGCTTCTGCCGTAAACTTCTATGGTGAGGGAATCACCAAAGACGAGGTAAACAGATTCTACACTGCAATGGAGGATCCTAAGGACCCTACCCCACTTGCATACGGTATCAACAGCCGCCTTGTAAAGGTTGACGGCAAACTTACAGAAGAGGTTTACAAAGTTGGAGGCAGATACTCAAACTCAATCAATGCCATCCTTATCCACCTTGGCAAAGCTGCAGAATACGCAGAGAACCAGGCTCAGAAGGATTACATTGAAAAACTTATGGAGTACTACAGGACAGGTGACCTTGAGACCTGGGATGAGTACAACGTAATGTGGGTTCAGGAAAACGAGGGACAGGTAGACTTCATCAACGGTTTCATTGAGGACTACAACGACCCTCTTGGACGCAAGGCAACCTGGGAGTCTTCTGTAAACTTCAAGGACATTGCAGCTTCTCACCGCACTCAGGTTATCAGCGACAACGCACAGTGGTTTGAGGACAACTCTCCTGTAAAGAAAGAGTTCAAGAAAAAAGAGGTTAAGGGTGTAACTGCCAAGGTTATCAATGTTGCATGCATCGGCGGCGACTGCTTCCCTGCAACCCCTATCGGGATTAACCTCCCTAACTCAAACTGGATAAGGAAAGAGTACGGTTCAAAATCTGTAACCATTGCAAACATTACAGATGCATACAATATGGCTGCAGAGGAGTCTCCAAAGAGCATGACCAACGAGTTCTCGTGGAGCGATGAGGAGAAGAGGCTTATAAAGGAGTACGGCAATCTTACCGGCAACCTCCACACAGATTTGCACGAGTGTCTCGGACACGGTTCAGGACAGTTGCTTCCGGGTGTATCGGCAACCGCTCTTGGCGAGTACAACTCAACACTTGAGGAGGCAAGGGCAGACCTGTTCGGCCTTTACTATGTGGCTGACAAGAAACTGGTAGATCTTGGCATCCTTCCTAACGAGGAGGCATACAAGGCTGAGTATGTAAACTTTATCCTCAACGGCCTTTTCACCCAGTTTGTAAGGATTGAGCTTGGCAAGACCAACACCGAGGCTCACATGCAGGACAGGAAACTCATTGCAGAGTGGTGCTACGAGAACGGCCTTAAAGAGAATACAGGTGCAGAGAAAGATGTAATTGAGAAAGTTGTAAAAGAGGGCAAGACCTACTTTGTAATAAACGACTACCAGGCACTTCGAGGCCTGTTTGGCAAACTTTTGGCTGAGGTTCAGAGAATCAAGTCAGAGGGCGACTACAAGGCAGGAAAAGAGCTTGTTGAGAAATATGCAGTACACATCAACCCTGAACTTCACAAAGAGGTTAAGGAGAGATATGCTTCACTTGAGCTAAAACCTTACAAAGGTTTCATCAACCCTACAATCGTTCCTGTAACCAACAAACAGGGTGAGCTTGTAGACTACGAGGTAATCTACAACAACGATTTCCTTGAGCAGATGCTTGAGTACGGCAAGAAATACTCATTTGAGAGCAGTTTGAGCATGTAATTGCAGACAACACCTATACCAATAAGAAAGGGCACCCGCAGGTGCCCTTTCTTTTATTGCTTTAATCCTCCACTACCGGAGGCTCCTCGTGGGAGTCTTCATCAAGCCTGTTTTTCCAGAGGTATTTGTTTGTCTCCTTTATTATCACACCACTTAACAGCAACAATGAAATAAGGTTGGGGAATGCCATAAGCGCATTGGCGCAGTCTGCAAGGCTCCATACAAGGGCAAGGTCAAGGTTTGCTCCCAAATATGCAGCCACAATCCATAATGCCCTGAATACGTAAATGGTCTTTCTGCCGGCTATATACTGGATAGCCTTCTCACCATAATAGCTCCATCCAAGAATGGTTGAGAAAGTAAATGTAATCAATCCTATAACAAGCACCGGAGTACCTACATACGGAATCTCCGCAAATGCAAGATGTGTAAGCTGGGCACCGTCATTTACACTTATATGGGGATATGCTATAATGCTGCTCACTATCACAAGTCCTGTAAGGGCACATACCACAACGGTATCCCAGAAGGTTGCAGTTGAAGAAACCAATGCCTGCCTTACCGGATTGCGTGTCTGTGCTGCTGCCGCAACTATAGGGGCTGAACCCAAGCCCGATTCATTTGAGAACAATCCCCTTGCAATACCGAACCTTGCCGCCATCATTACCGTACTCCCCACGAATCCTCCTCCCGCTGCCTGAGGGGAGAATGCAGAATCCACTATGAGTCTCAACGCATCACCAAGATATTCCCAGTTGATTACAAGGATTATAAGGCAACCCACTACATAGAATATTGCCATAAACGGCACCAGTGCCTCACAAACTTTTGCTATGGCTTTTACTCCAAAAATAATTACCAGTGCTACAAGAGCTGAAACTACAAGGCCTGTCAACTGTGTTGAGATGCCGGTATATGACTCACCAAGAAGCCCGGGTTGTGCAAGCAGTGATGCAATTGCATTCGACTGCACCGAATTGCCTATACCAAAAGCTGCTATGGCAGTAAACACACAGAACAGCACTGCAAGCCATTTCATCTTCAAACCGCGCTCAAGGGCATACATGGGGCCTCCGATCATGGTACCGTCGGGAGTCTTTACCCTGTACTTGATTGCAAGGAGTCCCTCTCCGTATTTTGTTGCTATGCCAAAGAAACCGGCCATCCAGCACCATAGCACCGCTCCCGGACCGCCAAGGGTGACAGCTGTTGCAACACCAATAATGTTGCCTGTCCCTATTGTTGCCGCCAATGAAGTGGCAAGTGCACCGAACGGGCTCACATCTCCGGCTCCCTTGTCTCCGGTAAACGAAAGCCTGATTCCTGTAAAAATTTTTCTTTGGGGAAATTTCAATGCCACTGTAAGGAAAAGATGTGTACCGAACAGAAGAATTATAGTAGGCCACCCCCATAATATTCCCGACAATGCATCTATGAATCCTGCAAAGGAGAATTGAAGAAGTGCTGAGTAAAGCATATTATTATAAATTTAGGGTTATCTTTGCGAATATAATAAAAAAATGGGAAAATACCTGTACATAGCAGCGGCGTCATTTTGTGTGGCAATGGGATTCATTGGAATTTTTCTTCCGGTGTTCCCTACAACGCCATGGCTGCTGCTGGCAATATTCCTGTATATGCGCTCCAGCCGCAGCGGTGTAAAAATGATTCTGCGCAATAAATACATGGGGCCTTATGTCCACTCATATTTTTCAAGAAACGGCATTCCGGCACACCAACTGAAGAGAATTTTGCTAACTTTATGGCTCACTTTGGCGGTGGGAATTGCAATATTCAGGGGCAGCATTATTGTTGTATGCATCCTCGCATCTGTAGGAATTGGCGTATCGGCACATTTGTACTGCCGCAGGGAAAAGAAATAACCAAAACAATAATATATGAAACGCTATTTTAATTTTTCAGCAGGAGTTCTAGCTCTTTGTATTTTGTGTTCTGTATCGTTGCAGGCACAAAACAACGACCCTGTAATTGGGAAAGTTATTAAGATGGGTAAAACAGATAACCGCACAATGGACCATCTTGACATCCTCTCAAACAGATTCGGTGGCCGTCTAGTAGGTTCGGATGCTTATGAGAATGCATCGGACTGGGTAGAATACATGTTCAGGCAGTGGGGCCTTGAGGTATGGCGCCAGGAGGTTGATGCAATGCCTGTAGGATTCAACCGCGGCCCGTGGTTCGGAAGGATGCTTGGCGGAAGCGGTGCTACATTGCATTTTGCCACCCCTTCATATACTGCCGGCACCAAAGGTGTACAGAGGGGACACGTTGTAAAGGAGCCAAAAACAAGGGCCGAGTTTGAGAGAATGAAAGGTACCCTTAAAGGAGCATGGGTACTTATCGGAGGCGAGAACAGCGGCTGGCCAATTGACTACTCGGCAGAGGGAGACAGCCTCCGCGCAAAGATGATTGCAGAAAATGTAAAGATTGAGCAGGAGAACCGTGAGATAAGGGAATACAACCGTAACTTGAAGAACAACCCTCCAAAAACAAAGAAAGGGCAGCCTGCACCTGAGCCAAAAAAACTCAAGGAGATGAAATATACCCCTGCATTGTTCTACAGGGAGATGGTAGATGCCGGTATCCTTGGAATCATACAGTCATCATCTGTTCCAATCAGGGCTCTTTATGACAGAAAAAACTGCATGAAGATGACCTGGGAGACCCTTCCAACCATCCCCGACATAAAATTGAACGAAGACCAGTACAAGGAGATATCCCAGATGGTTGACAGAAGGGAGTATTTCCAGCTGGAGTTTGACATAAGGAACCACTTCAAGATGGGTCCGGTAAAATTCCACAACATAATTGGAGTGATGAAGGGAACCGAGTATCCCGACGAATATGTACTTTGCGGAGGCCACCTTGATGCATTTGATGTTGCAACAGGAGGTGTGGACTGCGGAGTAGGTGTAGCACCTGCAATGGAGAGTGCAAGAATGCTTGCCTTGTCGGGAGCAAAACCAAAAAGGACCCTTCTGTTCTGTGTATGGGCTGCAGAGGAGTTCGGATTGTGGGGCAGCAAACATTTTGTGGAGTCAAAATGTGTAGACCTCAACAAGATTGCAAACTACTTCAACAGGGACGGAGGTCCGCTTGTACCGCTTGGAATTACAGTTCCCCCTGCAATGTATGACGACTATGTAAAAGTATGTGCCCCTATAAACGGCGTTAACCCGGATTTCCCGTTTGTTGTGAAGAAAAACGAGGGGCAGCCCGGTCCTGTACCAAAAACAGCCGGAGGCTCAGACCATGCATACTTTGTAATGAACGGATGCCCGGCAATCAGCCTCACTTTGGGTGACCCTAAGGGATACAACTTCAATTACGGAGAGATCTGGCATACAGAGCGTGACCTTTACAACAAGAGCATTCCTGAATATATGGACCACACCTCAGTTGTACAGGCTATAATAATGTACGGATTGGGTAACTTGCCTGCCCTCCCTTCGCGCCAGGGCCTTTACAAGGAATATGTAACCGGCCAGGAAAATCTGGTAAAGTAATCCACTGCATATAAAATAAGAAAGGGCACCCGGCGGGTGCCCTTTTATCATTTATAAACAAACCGTTACTCATAAACCACTCTGGTTACGCGGCGCGCAACAGAGGTAAAGATTTCGTAAGGGATTGTATCAAGCAGTTTTGCCATATCATTTGCAGTAGGATTCTCACCGAATACAGTTACCTTGTCACCCACTTTGGCATCAACACCTGTTATGTCAATCATACACATGTCCATACAGATGTTTCCTATTGTAGGAACCAGCACACCGTTAACGCAGAATTTTGCATTGCCCCTGCTGTAATGACGGTTAAGACCATCTGCATAGCCCAATGGAAGGGTTGCAATTTTCTTAGGTGTATCAAGTTTGCCGTGTCTTCCGTATCCTACTGTACCGTCTGCAGGAACAAGATCCTTGATCTGGAGGATTTTGCAGGTAAGTGATGCGGCAGGCTTCACGAATGACTGGTCCACTGCACTTATGCCATAGATACCTATACCAAGGCGGGCCATATCCATCTGGTACTCGCTGAATCTCTCAATACCTGCCGAGTTGAGGATGTGGTGGATAGGTTTGTAGTCAAGAACTGCATCAATCATGCCCGCGTGTTTCTTGTACATCTCAATCTGACCCAAAGTGAACTCATCGTGCTGAGGATCATCTGATGCAGCAAGGTGCGAGAAGATTGACTGCACTTTAATCCTTGGTTTGTCCTTAAGGTACTCAAGGAGCTCAGGAAGCTCATCTTTCATGAAGCCCAACCTGTGCATACCTGTATCAAGTTTGATATGGGCAGGGTATCCTGTGATATCCTTGCTCTTGAGGAACTCGTCAAATTTGCGGACAGCCTCTATTGTAGGGAGTGAAGGCTCAAGATTATGCTCTACAATCTCCTCAAAGGAGTCGGTGCCTGCAGTAAGGACAAGAATAGGGATCTTTATGCCTCCCTTCCTCAACTCAACACCCTCTACAGGATGTGCAATTCCAAAGTAATCTGCTCCGGCCTTCTCCATCTGGGTTGCAAACTCAACGGCACCGTGTCCGTAAGAGTTGGCCTTGATTAGGATAAGCAGTTTGGTTGTATCTTTCAGTTTAGACCTGAAATACTTGTAGTTATGAAGCATGTTGGCGTTATTGAGCTCCAACTGTGCAAAAGAGTTTTTAGCTGAATCCATGATAGGTTTATATTTTACATAGCTTTTATGATGTAAAATTAACAAAAAACCGTAAAAATATACCAAATCTTTTTGCCAAATGTCTAGAAAGCCTCATTCAGGCCAAAGACAAAACCGTTCTGCCCGTTTTTGCCAAAACCATAATCAAGGCGGAGCAGTGCCCCTCCACCCAACTTTATCCTCAACCCCACTCCGGCATTGGGAAGGGTATTTCCCATTTCAAACGGAGAAGATTTTCCCCATACATTTGCAGCACCGGCCCACACTGCACACCCGAATGCCTCCCACAGATGCTGACGCAATTCTATCTGGGCCGAAACGGCATTATTGTCGGTATAGCGTCCTTTGTAGTATCCCCTCATCCTCTCCGTACCGCCAACGGCAGGGAGCATGGTCCACGGCACATCCCCATAGGCAAACTCTCCGTAAAGGTCAATAGCCAGCACACCCCCACTCCAAACTTCACCGTACGCATCAAACTGGGCCAAGGAAATGTAAAAAGGCTTGCCACAGAAATCTGTATAATTGCGCTGTCTTGCTTTCAGGTAAATTCCGGATTTTGGGGATACAACCTCATTGCGCGTATCATATACCGCTACCGCACCATAGCCTACAGCATTTGATTTTGAACCTTCAAGAGTATCCCAGCTCACCCAATCCCACGAAACCGAAGGCCCCGCATGGAAATTCCCCGAAAAATGCCTCAATGCCTCCACCTGCACATACCCCTTCCTCCTGTCATAAACACCCCTGTTCAGGTCATTCTCTCCATTTTCATACCCGGTACCCCAGAAATCTACTGATGCTGCAGAAAAATAGCCATTATATCCGATGCTCCACTTTCCGCCGGCAACCCTGTGGTTCCCGGCCACGCCAACCAGGGCATGTCCACGGGTTGAAATGTCCCCTACAACGGTAATGTTTGCCTTTGTAATATATGAGAAAAGGATTCCTGCTCCCCCTTCAACGGAGTAATGCGGAACAAAAGAGAGTTCCCCCTTCAATTTTGAGAAAATGCTCTCACGCGGAGTAATGTCGCGCACAGTTATGACATGGGTGCTGTCCTGCCCCCATAACACCGCGGGAAAGAAAAGGGCCATACAAGCCAAAATTATATGCACTCTGTTTCTCATGCCAATAAAAATTTGTAACTTAGCAAAATATACCTTAACCTCATGAACTGCAGCTTCAGACATATCCTGTTCCTTGTTGCCTGGCTGGTACTCGCCTTGCACGTGCAGGCATACGCAAATGTACAAAAAAATGGCAAACGGATATACCCAGTACTGCTTATACAGTTTGAGGATGTTAAATTCACCGCAGAAAATCCCAAGTCCGTTTTCCACAATCTGCTCAACCGCACCGGCTACAACACCAACGGGGCAACAGGTAGCGTTGCAGATTACCTCAATGCAAATTTCTGGGGAATATGCACCTTTGAGTTCAAGGTATCTGATGTAATTACCCTCCCTTACCCGGCAGCTGAATTCGGGGCACCGGGGACCACCTTCAACGACATCAATGCAGAGGGGATGATAAGGATGGCATGCGACTCCATAAAGGAAATTTTCAATATGCAGGAGTGCGATACGGACGGAGACGGAATTGTCGGGAATATCTCAATCATCTATGCCGGGCACAGTGAGGCGGAAGGGGGCGGTGAAAATGCAATCTGGCCTCATCAGATGAATCTGGAAAGGAATCCTATAGTTGCAGGGGGAATGGAGATACACTCATACACCTGCACTCCGGAACTCAAGGGGGCACAAGGCGACACCATCTCCCCTCCCGGCACATTCTGCCACGAGTTTGCACATTATCTTGGTCTTCCCGACATGTATGACACCAACGGGGAAAACGAGGGGCTCTCCCCTGCCCTTTACGGCTCCCTCTCCATTATGGACCGCGGACACTTCTCCAACAACGGCAACACCCCACCCTACTTCACCTCAATAGAAAGGGAAATTCTGGGCATTGGAGAGGTTGAAGAGCTTCTTCCCGACAGTACATACTCCATACCCCCACTGCAGGAATCAAAGAAACTCTACAGGATAAGCACCTCTACGGAGGGTGAATATTTTCTGGTGGAGTACAGGGACGGCCGCGGATGGGACAAGCACATTGGGGGAAAAGGGATGGTGGTTTACCACATTGACAAATCTTCCAATACCTATGCCGGGCTCACAAGCCTGCAGAGATGGAAATACAACAACATAAACAGTTTTGCAGGCCACGAATGCGCCAAAGTGCTCCCTGCAGCCGGTGAAGGGAGCCAGACCGCAGGGGTATTCTTCCCCGGGGAAAACAATGTTACGGAACTTCTCTCATACAGGGGAAACACCCTTCTGCAGGACTGGAACGGATATGCTGTTGGAATTGGATTCAGGAATATCTCCATTAAAGGGGGCAAACTCTCATTCAGCACCATACTCGACTTCTCGTTCAATGACTCCCTGCCGCAGGCTGTAGATTGCAGGATAATGCCATATCAGAATGATGCCCGCATTGAGTGGCGCGGAATAGAGGCAATGAAAGGGAGAAGCTCTGTGAAATGGATGGTATCCTGGAGCAGGGAGGACGGCACTGATGAACACCATCTGGTAACCGACACCTGCAGCTGCATTATCCCCTCCCTGGAACCTGGAAAGGAATACACTGTTGAAGTGCGTTCTTTCAACAGCAGGGAATTTGGGAAATCGGCCACACAGAGTTTCATGACAGGAACGGTAACATCACCTTATCCGTACATATACATTACGCCGGATATGTTCAGAACAGGCAAGGAGACAGACCTGAGGGTTTTCAACCTTCCTCCGGACGCAACATACACCCACTGGTACATAAACGGCAAGAAAATGCAAGACAGCAGCATCACGCCGGCTGAAAGCGGGCAGATGGAGATCACTGTAGGAATAGGATACAATGACGGAACTTATGAAAAGATTACAAAAACAGTCAATGTCAGGTAAAGAGGTTGTCCTTGCAATCCTTGCATCACTGGTGCTCCTGGGCTGCAACAAGAACAGGGAACCGGAGGGGATTGCCAATCTGGATGACTTTATGGCCAAGAAGGAGGCAGGAATGTTCGGATACGGAGGATTCCTCTTCAAATACAATCCGCACGATTGCCAGATATCAGTGAATGTAAAACGGCATCAGGTAAGGCTCCAGAACGACAGCCAGAAAAACTGGCTTCAGGTACACCTCACAAAATTCCCCTCATCAAAAGGGGAGACAATAGAACTTGAACTAAGATATATGAGCGGAGGTGACGAGATAGTGAACCGCACTGCAATGGAAACAGTGAAGACAGCAGAGGGAAAATTCTGGCTGTGGGACCACCAAAACAATATGGGAATAATATTGCCGCAATGCTGGTAAATGCACAGTATACAAAATAAAAAAGTTGAGGTTGTGACAGCCTCAACTTTTTTATTTTTAACCTCTTACGAATTAGTTCTTGCTAGCCTCAACAGAAACTTTTCTGAACTCCTTCATCATTTTACCAAGCTCAAGGGCAGATTTTCTAGCGCGGGTACCTGCTGCCTTGTTACCTTTAAGTAGTTGAGCATCAGCATCTTTACAGAAAGCCTCCATCTCCATTTTAATTTTTTCAACTAGTTCTTTCATTGTATTTGAATTTTTTAGGTTAGTTTTCTGTGATAAAGTTAAAAACTATATTTTATCTTTGCAAGAAAAAATAAGAAAAATTTTCACTTATGAGCTTAGAATTCAGCATAAAAGAGATTTTGAGCGCCTTCATGGTGCTTTTTGCAATAATAGATATTACTGGTTCAATTCCTATTATTATTGATCTGAAAAACAAGGGAAACGTAATTAAGCCTGTTCCAACGGTACTCGGATCGTTTGCAGTGTTCATTGCGTTCCTCTACGCAGGAGACGGACTGCTTTCCCTTTTTGGAGTGGACATACAATCCTTTGCGGTAGCCGGAGCCATAGTAATCCTGGTACTGGCAATTGAGATGATCCTTGGAGTTGAACTCATGAAAAATGACGGCCCGCAGGGAAGTGCAACTGTAGTTCCCCTTATATTCCCCCTAATTGCAGGTGCCGGAACCCTTACCACACTGCTTGCACTAAGGGCAGAGTTCCATACAGAAAACATTATAGTTGCCATCATACTCAACATGATTTTTG
The DNA here is from genome assembly GCA_017380095.1 of Bacteroidales bacterium. Classification (GTDB taxonomy): domain Bacteria; phylum Bacteroidota; class Bacteroidia; order Bacteroidales; family UBA932; genus Egerieousia. The sequence goes on along the minus strand of JAFOER010000049.1, from coordinate 5,270 downwards.
TATACCTTGTACTTGCAAAACTCAGCTGGATTGAGAAAATCTTCGGCAAGGGTACAATTTACGTGCTCAGGAAATTCTTTGGCATAATCCTCCTTGCAATGGCAGTAAAACTGTTTGTGACAAACATTGCATCAATCATAGGTTAACCGTCCCCATATGGCCAAGCAGACAGATTCAGACAACCTCATTCAGATGAACTCCATCCTCACCGACATAAAGGCCGGGAGGTTTGCCCCATTGTACATACTTATGGGAGAGGAGCCGTATTACTCGGATGTAATACTCGAGGCCATTCTGGAAAACGCACTGCAGCCACATGAACGTGATTTCAACCAGACAATAGTTTACGCCCAGGATACCACTACTGCAGATATAGTGCAGAACTGCCGCCGCTTCCCCATGTTTGCAGACAGGCAGCTCATTGTAGTAAAGGAGGCACAGCACCTTACAAAGCTGGATGTGCTGGAGACATACTTCAACAGCCCCTCGCAGGAAACAGTGCTGGTACTTGCCTTTACAGGCAAATCCATGGACAAACGTACCGGAGCCTACAAAAAGGCAAAAGCAGCGGGAGTTGTATTTGAATCCGTTGCCATAAGCGAATGGAATGTTGCAAAATGGATAACAACATACATAGGGGAAAAAGGGTACACAATCACTCCGGATGCTGCAGCACTCATGGCGGAGCACACCGGCAACGGCCTCCGCAAGATAGTGCTTGAGACAGACAAGCTCTTCAAAGGTCTTCCCGACGGCAAAAAGGAGATAACCGTAAAGGACATTGAGGAAAACATAGGGATAAGCCGCGAGTTCTCGGCATTCGAACTATCAAAATCGCTGGTATTCAAGAACTGGGACAACGCATACAAGATAGCGGGATTCTTTGGGGCAAATCCAAAGAAATACCCTCTGCCGCTCACTCTGGGAGCAATGTTCTTCTTCTTCTCAAGGCTGCTCAAATGCCACGCCTACTATGCCAAGGACGGGGGAATGATGGAGAATGCAATACGCAAGGCCGGAGTATTCTCAACAGGGCAGATAAAGGAATATGCCGCGGCAATGAGGGTGTTCCCAATAAAGAAGACAATGTCTGTAATTGCCCTCATAAAGGAGTTTGACTACAGGAGCAAAAGCGGCAATGCCGGAGGGGCATCGGACGGAGACCTTCTTGTTGAACTCATTTCGCGTATAATTCACTAGAAACATCTATTTTTTATTGCCTGTGAAAACAGTATCTTTGCATCAATAACGGAAAGAGATGGAAGGAACTGTTTTTGACCCCCTGCGAAAAAAATATGTGGCACGCACCCCGGAAGAGGAGGTGAGACAGCATTTCATAACCTGGCTCAATACACAGAGGAACTACCCGCTTGCCCTTATGGCCAGCGAGTACACCCTAAAGATTGGCAAAAGGAGCCTCAGATGCGACATTGTGGTCTTCAACAGGAATCTGGAACCGCAAATTATTGTAGAGTGCAAGGCACCGTATGTAACATTGGGGAACAATGTGATGCAGCAGATTGCTTCATACAACACACTGCTCAAGGTACCCCATCTGATAATTACCAACGGTACCGGAACCTGCATATGCAGCTATAATGAATCGCTGGGAAGATATGAATTTGCCCAGGATATCCCCTACCATCAGAATCCGCAACTGTAAATGATATGGACCATTTGAAGAACAAAATATTCAAGATTGTATCTGCTGCTGCAGCCGAGCAGGGAGTAAGGGCTTTTGTTATTGGAGGCTTTGTGAGGGACTGTTTCCTTGGAAGACCATCCAAGGATATAGACATTGTAGTGGAGGGGAGCGGAATAGAGCTGGCGGAACTGGTGGCAAAGAAGGTGGGGAGCAAACTCTCCGTGTTCAAGAATTTTGGCACGGCAATGCTCCGCTACAGGGAACACAAGGAGGCAGAGTGGATAGAGATTGAGTTTGTGGGTGCAAGGAAAGAGTCATACAGAAGGGATTCCCGCAAGCCTATAGTTGAAGACGGCACCCTTGAGGAAGACCAGCAGAGAAGGGATTTTACAATAAACGCCATGGCGTTCAGTCTGCAGGCAGAAGACTATGGCTCACTGGTAGACCCTTTCAATGGCATGGAAGATTTGCGCAACGGCCTTATAAGGACCCCGCTTGATCCGGACACCACATACTCGGATGATCCGTTGAGGATGATACGTGCCATCCGTTTTGCCACCCAACTGGGCTTTACCATTGTGCCGGAATCACTGGAGAGCATAAAACGCAACAAGGAGCGTCTGAGCATCCTCTCACGCGAAAGGATAGCAGAAGAGCTCAACAAGATACTTATGGCCAGGAAACCCTCTATAGGTTTCTTCCTTCTGGAGGAGACAGGGCTGCTTGAGCAGTTCCTCCCCCAGATAAGCAAGCTTAAGGGGGTTGAAAATATGGAAGGGAAAGGGCACAAGGACAACTTTGCCCACACGCTCCAGGTGCTTGACAACATATGTCCGTACACAGACAATCTGTGGCTCAGATGGGCTGCACTGCTGCACGATATAGGAAAACCATCTACAAAAAGGTACGAGAAGGGAATAGGCTGGACATTCCACAGCCACGACTTCATTGGCGGAAAGATGGTTCCGGGTGTGTTCAAGCAGATGAAGATGCCTTTGAATGAGAAGATGAAATATGTACAGAAGATGGTACAGCTCCATCTCCGCCCTATAGCGCTGGTACAGGAGGAAGTTACTGACTCTGCAGTAAGGAGGCTCCTTTTTGACGCTTCAGATGACATAGATGACCTCATGACCCTCTGCGAGGCGGACATTACCTCCAAAAACGACAAACTGGTACAGAAGCACAAGCGCAATTTTGCACTTGTCAGGGAAAAGCTTGTGGAGGTAGAGGCAAAAGATGCCATAAGAAACTTCCAGAACCCTATCACTGGAGAACTTATAATGTCGAAATACGGCATTCCACCTTGCAAGGAGATAGGAATAATAAAGGAATTTGTAAAGGAGGCTATCCTGGAAGGGGCAATAGAAAACAACTATGAGCAGGCATACGCCCTCATGGAACAGAAAGCAAAAGAAATGGGATTACAGAGTGTGTAATCCCATTTTCATTTTTACTCCTGAGTATTAAGATACTCGCCGAACAGTGTGGCTGCGCTCCTTACCATCTCCACACACGGGCGCTTCTTGTAGTACTCTGCATTGCGCTCCTGCGGGGCAGTTGGAGAACCTATGCCGCTCTGGCTTTTCTCCCTCAGGCCAAGCAGCTCCGCACACACTATTGAACCGTTTATATGGGCAAATTTTGCTGCCAGATCCTGCACCACTGCATAATTGGCACCTTTTCCTGCCGCATCCTTAGGGTCTGTACATCCTGTCTGCAAACCTGCAAGAAGGAACATTCCGCAGGCTGCCCCACAAGTCTCCCTCATGCGTCCTATACCGGCACCAAAGGAAGCCGACATCATAAGGGCCTGCTCTGTGGTATAGCCGTAAATGTCTGCATAAGCGGCAACCACACTCTGCGAACAGTTGTACCCCTCCTTAAAGAAGGCCACAGCCCTCTCTACCCTCTCTTCTACATTTATTTTCTCCATATCCCAAATATTAATGGCACTCGTGGTGGTGGCAAATCTCACCGTTATCCTTAACCTCTCCTCTCAAATAAGCCTCTACAAGCTCATCTGTACTGCCGCTGCAGCCTCTGATTACCTCAATATGGTTTCTCCCAAGGACATTCTTGGCACCCTCACCCATATTTCCTGCAAGCATAAGGACAACTCCCATCTCATGAAGCACCGGCGCAATGTTTGACTTGCAGCCGCAACCCTCCGGAGAAGGCATAGTCTCCTTGGCAACAACCCTGTTATCCTCAATTGTATAGATTGTATAGTATGCGCAATGGCCAAAATGGTCATCCACAACATTATTCCTTGTTGGTACTGCTATTTTCATATTCCCGATAAATTTTATGTGTTTCTTTCCGTAAAGATAATACAAATTCCCCAAACAATTAAAAAAGGCTGCCAGTGCAGTGGCAGCCTTTTTCAAAATAACAAAAAACCTATTTATAAATTAATAGAAATAAGTACAAGAAATAAAACGGCTTTTAATTCAAAAGCAATACAAAGTTAATACTTTTTTATCTCAAACAATACATTTTTGTTAAAATTTTATCACTTTTTTAACAATACCCTGTTTATCATTTGATTAAAGGCAATATTACCGCCTCAAAAATATCCCTCCTCATTATCCTGTAATGCGGTTTGTAGGCCCAGTTGAAGGAACCGCTGTGATGCACCACATATTTTCCCTCCTTTATGAGCGAGGTAATTCTTGCATCATCCTCCTTGAATCCCTCCATCTTGGGGGCAACCTTCTTCACAGCCTTCTTTATAAGTTTCCACTCCTCAAGCCAGGCCTCCGTAACCTGAGGCTCCTCTCCCCCACCTGCCAGGAATGCGTCTGCAAAATCCTCCACGCTTATGAGCCCGTCTGCAATCATTTCCAGACTCACCTGATAATAGTTATGCCTCCATCCGCAAGGGGTATAATAATGTACCGGATCCACCATTCCTCCCTGCAAACATACAGTATCTGAAGATTTGCCGGCTGCAGCTGAATGAAGCCGGATTTTCATTGGAGGGGCCTTCTCCAGCTTCATTTTCTTGAGTTCCCTCTCAAGATACCCGATTACATTATCCCTGCTTGCCATTATATGGGCAGGACCGTAATAGTCCTGGAAACTGTTCTTGTAAACATCCTGCAGGGTTGCCTTAGGATATCTTGCAAGAAACTCGGCAACAGAAGTCTCAAGGGCGCTGCCATCCACTGCCGGATATGAAAACTCCACAACGGCAATTCCCCCGTCCCTCGCCATTCCAGGGTTGAGGATTATCTCCATTCCACCTTTTACTTTTTTGCATTTAAGCTCTTTCCCGCCAATATACTCCTTGCACTCCACTATATCTGTATTATCAAGCGGTACAAAAATGGAAGCGGTATCCTTGAATACATGAAGGAAATTCCTGTGTCCCTTGCGGGTAGAGACTCCCCAAGGCTGCTCAGGTACAATGCCGGCCGAAGTGCCGTAGATGGTCTCCCCGTACTTGCCCAACCACTGGCCCATTGCCTCCAGGCGCTGGAGAGATTTGTCGGGAAGAGTACCGTCCGGTCTTGGGCCAATGTTGAGAAGGAGGTTGGCACCCTTGGCCGCTGTCTGCACAAGGTATTTGATAAGGAATTCTTCGCTCTTGTAGGTGGTGTCCGTTACACGGTATCCCCAT
>JAFOER010000007.1 GCA_017380095.1 Bacteroidales bacterium | reverse complement strand
CCTGTTCTTTATCTGCGGGATGAATAACCATCACTTCCATCAGCTGATGGAAGTGATGTAATGATGGGAAGCGACTACTTTGCATAGTAGCCATCGTTCCTGTCTGAATATTGATGCTCTATCAAATCCTCCTTGACCAAAGCTAAACAGGATTGAGGCTCCGCCATTCCTGTAGGAGCCGAATACAGCCCAAGCGGGGGAAAAACGCACAGCCAAAGGCTGTGCTGTTTTTTGTTATGCTCTCACCGCCAGTGAGCAAGCTCACGCGGTGATGCATAACAAAAAAACACGCATTTTCATGCGTGTTTTTCCTGCTTGTAGCGTGACTCCGACAGGATTCAAACCTGTAACCTTCTGATCCGTAGTCAGATGCTCTATTCAGTTGAGCTACGGAGCCGGGATATTCTAATGCTGACTACTCAGCTTTAGGTCCACTGTAATTTCTCTCTTTAATACGAGCTTTCTTACCAGTTAGATTTCTTAGGTAGAAAATTCTTGCTCTTCTTACTTTACCGTATTTCTCTACAACGATTGACTCAATGAATGGTGAAGCAAAAGGGAAAATTCTCTCAACACCTACTCCGTTAGAAACTTTTCTGATTGTAAAAGTCTCAGTTGCGCCAGCACCTCTTCTCTGGATAATAACGCCACGGAATTTCTGAAGTCTCTCTTTGTCACCCTCTTTAATTTTGTAGGTAACGGTTACTGTATCACCTGCTTTGAACTCAGGGAACTCTCTTTTCTCGCCTGCAAATGCCTGCTCTGCAATTTTAATTAAATCCATTTCAATTAAATATTTTAAGCGCAACATTACACCTTAAAAAACCGTATTGCAGGTGCTTGTAAGAGGTTGCTTTGTTTTTAGTGGGTGCAAAGGTAGATATTATTTTTAATTCTGCAAATTTTTTCTCAAAAAATTACAATTTTACTGTTCCACCTGCCTTATAAAGGGCTCCACCAATACAATTGTATCGCGCTCCGGTTACAGAACTCATGCAGTTTGGCTCGTCCACCACAAACAATGCTCCAAGGAATGCAAAGATAAGGGCCTCCTTAAAGTTGATTGTAAGTTTGTCGGGAACAAAATATTCACACTGCGGTGCGTTGGCCTGCATTCTCTCAACAAGGTATTTGTTCAGTGCGCCACCGCCGGTAAGCAATACCTTTCCGCCGGAGATGTTGCGTGAGATCTGCTGTGCCACATGCTCGCAGAAGGTACAGAGCAAATCTGCGCGTGAAAGGCCGTATGAATCCAACAGCGGGAACACCTCTTTCTCCACCCACTCGCGTGCAAGGGATTTCGGACCTTCCTGGGTATAGAACGGCAAGTTGTTCAAAGCATCAAGAAGCTCAGTACATACAGAACCGCTGCGTGCAAGCTCGCCATCCTTGTCGTACTCCTGCCCTATCTGCCTCATGTAATAGTTCATTACATAGTTTACTGGTGAGATGTCGTAGGCAATGCGTGCAGGGATCTTCTCGCCTGCAGGCCCCTCAACAAAACTTTCTGAAGAGATGTTTGAGAAACCGCCCATGTTAAGGCAGTAGTCATAGTCACCGAACAGGTTCCTGTCTCCTATAGGTACCAACGGTGCACCCTGGCCATGCAGAGCCACATCTGTTGTCCTGAAATCACATACGCAGTCTACACCTGTCTCCGCTGCAATACCTGCGCCGGAGCCTATCTGGGTGGTAAACCTCAATGCCGGCTGATGGAATACGGTTGAGCCGTGGGAAGCCACAAAATGGGGCTCAATACCGTGCCTGTCTATAAAGGCCTTCACCCTCTCTCCCAAATATATGCCGTAATCCGAGTTGAGCAATGCATAATCAAGCGCACTCATATTCTGTGCAGTTGCAAGTTTTTTCTTAAGGTCATCGGAGTACCCCTCGTCCTCTGCAATAAGTATCTTGTACTCCCACTTTCCGTCAACTTTCCTGAACTCAACGTAGCAGATGTCCAGACCGTCCAATGAGGTACCGCTCATAAGTCCTATAACCCTTATTCCCTCTTCTGCACTGTAGTGCAAACCTGTAGATGTAGTTTTCATAGCATATTGTTTTTACCAGGTAAATGTCCTTTTAAGGCGGCTCACATTGCCGCAATTGTCCTCCGCCACAAATTCCAGCGTATGTTTCTTTCCCCTCTGTATCCTGGCATCCTGCAGCGGAATTATTATCCTCCTCGTTTTGGCATCCTGCTGCGCAAGCACCCAGTGTCCGTCAATTTCCACCCTGTAACTCCTTATTCCCGACAACCTGTCCCTCAACCGGAACACTATAGTATTGCCGCTCACCACCGCACCATTCTTTATTGTAGGGGTGATTTCAGGGGCCGCAAGATCCACTCCAACAGTGAAGTTCCCCAAAGATAATACATTTGCAACCATTTCCCTCCTCAAGGTATCATATTTTCCACCGGCATACCCCAAAGTACCGCTTCCGTACACGTGGGCAAGGAATGCCTTGGAAACGAGGCTGTCGGGAATATTGCATTTCATTGCAACCGATGCAGATTTCCTCAAAGGGAAACGGTCATTTGCCACCCTCCACACAGGGGCAAATGGGGTAATCCTGTTCTCAAGGGTATCCACACACAAATTTACATTATTGTATAGTGCACCCTGCGGAACATATAGTTTCAGCCCGTCCGCCATATAGAAGTTTGGAAGGAACCATGGGGCACAATGCACCTCAAGCGAATCTGAAACCTTTCCGGCATAGAGTGAATCAACCCTCTTTACGGTATAGTTCTTTACAGACCTGTTTCCGGGAATGTCCTTAACCTCAATCTTAATCTTGTGCAACAGGGTATCATTGAGTGAAATTACGCCTCTGTTGCTCCCATTAATCCTGTCCTGCAGCAGATTGCCCGGATCTGTATAGCTCTTCACATAAGTCCTTCCCCTTACAACCTTCTGCTTGAACTCAATGAGGGAGTTGATGTCACGCCCCATATAGCCTGGCACCTCACCCAAAGTAAAATGGAAAAGCAAGGTATTGTCCAACCACACCTTATACTCGCTCACTGCAAGCTTGGCATTTGTCCCCTGCTGCTTGTCAAAGGCATCAATGCACACATACGAGTGAGCCGGCAACGGAATTACGGTTGCCTTGGGCATACCTATATAATAGCTCTCCGGCACACCGTTCCTGTGCTCCAAACCGTAGAAAATCACATTGCGGAAAAAAGGAGGAAGATTGTCGGGAATACTCAAATAACCCCTTGCAAATGCATCTGTACACTGCCCCTTTTCATCCCTTATCTCAAAGTGGAGGTGGGGTCCTCCCGACGAACCTGTATTGCCCGCCTTGCCTATAAATTCCCCTCTCTTCACCGGGAACTGCTCCGGGGTAAGGGAGATGTCCTGCCTGAAACTCTCTGTGGCATACTGCCTCTCCAGAACAAACTTTGTAATGGCGTCGTTGAAGCAATGCATGTGCCCGTAAACGGATACATACCCGTTGGGATGGGTAATGTAAAGTGCATTTCCGTATCCCGACGGCCCTATGGTTATCCTGGATACATATCCCCTCTCTGTAGCATAGATGGGTGCTCCCACCACACCTCCTACCCTGAAATCAATTCCTCCGTGGAAGTGGTTGCTGCGCAGCTCACCGTAATTGCCCGAAAGGCTCATAGCAACATCCAGTGGATAACGGAAATCCATTTTCACATCCCCTGCGGCCGGGGCATTCTCCTGTGCATGCAGAGTAAAAAAAGAAAGGGCAACAACACCTGCCAGCATTGCTACCCTTTTAAGGAAATATTTTATTTTCATAAGGTACCTTGCTTTATGCGGCAAAGATACTCACTTTTATGAAAACATCCTCTTTATTCTGTCAAAGAAATTCCTCTCCTCGCTTGAAGGTTTTGGAGAGAATGAACTTGAGTCCTTGAGCTTCTCCATCATCTTCTTCTCATCAGAGGTGATGTTCTTAGGAATCCATACCTGAATGTATACAAGAAGGTCTCCTGCGCCGTAGCCGTTTACATCCGGAACTCCCTTGCCCCTCAATCTCAACACCTTGCCGCTCTGGGTACCCGGCTCAATCTTTATCCTCAACTTGCCGTCAACTGCAGGAATCTCCGCTGTTGTACCCATAATTGCATCAGGAACGCTTATGAACAATGAGTAGATCAAGTCATTGCCGTCTCTCTGGAGCTCCTTGTCGGGCTCCTCCTCAATTACAACCAGCAGGTCTCCGTTTATGCCGCCAGCCTTTGCCGCGTTTCCTTTACCCTGCACTGTAAGCTGCATACCCTGTGCAACACCAGCAGGAATCTTGAATGAGATCTCCTCAGAATCCTTTACAAGTCCGCTGCCATGACACTTGCCGCACGCCTTTGCAATGGTTTTTCCCTCACCTTTACAAACAGGACACACACCCTGGCTCTGCATCTGCCCGAACATTGTGTTCACAACCTGGGTAACTGTACCTGTACCGTGGCAATGTTCACAAGTCTTTATATCAGCCTCGCTTACTGCACCTTTACCGTTACAGTCAGGACACAGCACGCTCTTGTTAATCTTAACCTTCTTCTCCACTCCGTGCATTACCTCCTTGAGCGAAAGCCTTACACGTATCCTTATGTCGCTGCCCCTTGGTACCCTCTGAGCACGGCCACCACCGCCAAAACCGCCGAAGCCACCGAAACCGCCACCGAAATGGCCTCCGAAAATATCTCCAAACTGGCTGAAGATATCCTCCATAGAGAATCCGCCACCGCCAAATCCACCTGCACCTGCAGCTCCGTCAACACCTGCGTGGCCGAAACGGTCGTAACGGCTCTTCTTGTCGGCATTGCTCAACACATCGTATGCCTCAGCAGCCTCCTTGAATTTCTCCTCAGCCTCCTTGTCACCCGGATTTTTGTCGGGATGATACTTGATGGCCATCTTTCTGTAGGCTTTCTTTATCTCTTCTGCCGATGCCTCCTTGCCAACGCCAAGGACCTCGTAATAATCTCTTTTTGCCATATCTCTTTTATTCTCCTCCCGACAATCTTCAGCAGTTTCCTCCGCCTGTGGATATTCCTGTCGGGAAAATTATCCAATTAAATTCCTACAACAACCTTTGCAAACCTGATAACTTTGCCGTTAAGGGTATAACCCTGCTGGGTTACATCAAACACCTTGTTCTTCTTATCCGCCTCCTGAACAGGGAACTGCGCTACAGCCTCATGGAAATCTGTATCCAGCTCCTTGCCAATTGCCTCAATAGGTGCAAGCCCTTTTGATTTGAGATAGCCCATAAGTTTGTTGTAAATAAGCTCAGTACCCTCTTTGGCTGCCTGTGCAGCCTCTGAATCGGTAGACGAATTCAAAACCTGGAGAGCCCTCTCGCAATCATCAAGTACCGGAAGCAATCCCTTGATCACATCCTCGCCTGCTGTTGAAATAAGATCCAGCTTCTCTTTGGCAACCCTTCTGCGGTAATTGTCAAACTCTGCTGCCAATCTTATATATTTGTCATTGCTCTCTGCCAATTTTGCTGTAAGCTGCTCCTCTACAGATGGCTCAGCCTTTGCCTCCTCCTGCGCTGCCTCCTCTGACTCGCCAGCCTCTTTTTCTGCAGCTGCAGCACTCTCAGCTTTAGATGCATCATTCTGTGCTCCAGCCTCTTGCTGAGCATCCTTAACAACTTCCTCCTTATTTGTCTCCTCTTGTTTCTTTCCCTTGAACATAGTTATATCTTTTACTTTTATACTTATTCTTCTGGTTCTACCCTATGGGTAGGCAAATAATTTGCCAAACGGCCTCTCCGCCAAAATGGCAAAACGGCACAGCTCTCATGCCTGCTGCACCTGCTGCCCCTCCCAACGGCTCTCATCGGGAAGGGGAATTACCCTTTGGGAAAAACCTACAGCAGGCCGTAGTGCTGCAGGGCCTTAACCACTCCCCCTTCATCCACGTGGTCTGTCACATATGCCGCAGAGGCCTTCACCTCATCACTGGCATTTCCCATTGCCACACTGTATGGCACGTGCTCCAGCATAGGAACATCATTTCCCCCATCACCGAACGCCATTGCGCACTCCAGCGGAATGTTGAAATGCTCAAGCATCTTGTCTATGCCCAGCTGCTTGTTCATGCCACGCACATTCACGTCGGCAAAATCCTCAATCCACCGCATGCCCACACACCCTGGAAGGGTCTCCTGAAGAATCCTCTGCAAATGGGGCTCATCCACATAAATGCACAACTGGTACACATCCTCCTTTATGATCTCCTCAACCGGACGCTCAACCGGCGGCTCAACCTCAACCACCTTGGCAACCTTAAGGACAATCTCCGCCAGATCATTCACATACATCTCATCCCTGCACATGAACGACACCGGAAAATGCTCCCGCTTGAGCCTCTCAACCAGTGCCTGAAGCTCCTCCTGCGGCACATTGTTCTTGAAAATCACCTTCTCCTTGGTGTGGTCGACACAACATGCCCCGTTATATGTAATGTAGCCGTCAAACTCAATATCATTGAGCACCTCAACCATCTTGAGCATCCTTCCGGTAGCCACAAACACCTTAATCCCCTTCTCCCTCAACTTCCTTATGGCATCCTTTGTCTCCTGCGGCACCTGATGGGTATTGAAACTCACCAGCGTACCGTCTATATCAAAAAAAATTGCTTTTATATTTCCTTTCATCATCCCGATAAAATCTCAATTTCAAACCGGCCGCAAATTTAATGCAAATCCCCGACACCTCCCGCCTCCCAGGCATAAAAATGCCCCAAATCCTGCGCAGAAGCTACCTCGAAGGCCTTCCGCGACGAAAAAGGTATCATTTCCTGCGCAGAAGGTGTCCCAGAGGCCTCCCGCGACGAAAAAGGTATCATTTCCTGCTCGGAAGGTGCCCCACCGGCATTACGCGACGAAAATCTCCCCAAATCCTGCGCAGAATCGGATACCACCCGCCTGCAAGGGAATATATTTGCCCTTCACTCAATCTCGTCTGAGTCTGCTCGGGCAAAAAAACAATCTTGACGGCGAACTCCTCCTTTTAGCCATCCTCCGGATGTCTAACGTCGTCAGACAAGCGCCGTCACTCTGGCGATTGTTTTATCACCCTCCCTTACCGCCTCATCCTCCATTCGTTCAGGGCAAATCATTTCCTTTCCGGAGGATGTTCTTCTTCATACAAAGCCCTGCAACGGCAATGGACCACAAACCGAAGGCCATTTTGGGGGACTTTGCGGTGGAAGGGATATGAATGAAAAAGGCCTGCACCAAAAATGCAGGCCTTGAAATATTTGTCGGGAGAAAAATTAGCAATCAAGTTTGCCGTCTGAACCAAGAACGTTGATGATCTTGTGTTTGTACATTTTCTCCATGTTGTCTCTTGCTGGACCAAGGTATTTGCGTGGGTCGAACTCAGCTGGTTTCTCTGCAAATGTCTGGCGGATAGCAGCAGTCATTGCAAGACGTGAGTCAGAGTCGATGTTGATCTTACATACTGCAGATTTTGCAGACTCTCTCAACCACTCCTCAGGAATACCGATAGCAGCTTTCAATGCACCACCGAATTTATTGATGGTTGCAACCTCCTCCTGTGGAACAGAAGAAGAACCGTGAAGTACGATAGGGAAACCAGGAAGTTTCTCCTCTACTGCTTTAAGAACGTCGAATGCAAGCATAGGAGGAACCATTAGGCCAGTCTGAGGATCAATTGTACACTGCTCAGGGGTGAATTTGTATGCACCGTGAGAAGTTCCGATTGAGATAGCCAATGAATCGCAACCTGTACGGGTAGCAAAGTCAATTACCTCCTCAGGGTTAGTATATGTGTGGTGGTCTGAAGATACCTCATCCTCAACACCTGCAAGAACGCCAAGCTCACCCTCTACAGTTACGTCGAACTGATGAGCGTACTCTACTACTTTCTTTGTAAGGGCAACGTTCTCCTCGTATGGAAGGTGTGAACCGTCGATCATTACTGAAGAGAAACCTGAATCGATACAGCTTTTGCAAGTCTCAAAAGTGTCACCGTGATCCAAGTGAAGAACAATCTGAGGTTTCTCGCAACCCAACTCTTTTGCATACTCAACTGCACCCTGAGCCATATAACGCAAAAGTGTAGCGTTAGCATACTGGCGTGCGCCTTTTGAAACCTGTAGAATAACTGGAGATTTAGTCTCAACTGCAGCTTTGATGATAGCCTGCATCTGCTCCATGTTATTGAAGTTGAAAGCAGGGATAGCGTAACCGCCCTCAATTGCTTTGGCAAACATCTCTCTGGTGTTTACCAAGCCCAACTCTTTGTAAGAAATCATTTTATTTCTATGTTTTTTGTTAATGAATATCCTTTTCCCGACAAATCACGTGCCACAGCCTCTACCCACCTGTACCTCAATCACCCTCTGCCGCCGTTCCTTGTTTTTCGGGCGCAAAAATAGAAAATATCTGCAATTCTTACAAACCAAATGGTTATCTTTGTCTTTTGGGGTTCCGCATCGAGAAAAGATGCCTTTTTCTGCCTGGACCGCCTCGGAGCACCATCCGAGCAGGATTTGGGGCATTTTTCTGCCTGGCAGGCGGTTGGTATCCCGTTCCGCGCAGGAAAAGATGCCTTTTTCTGCCTGGAACCGCCTCGGAGCACCTTCCGAGCAGGATTTGGGGCAATTTTCTGCCCGGCAGGCGGTTGGTATCCCGTTCCGCGCAGGAAAAGACACCTTTTTCTGCCTGGAACCGCCTCGGAACACCATCCGAGCAGGATTTGGGGCAATTTTCTGCCTTGAACCGCCTCGGGAGCACCATCCGAGCAAAGGAAATTTGACAACGAAAAACAGAAATATATGAAAAAGAAAGTTATCATATTCTCGGCTCCGTCGGGAGCAGGAAAAAGTACAATTGTAAGGCATTTGCTCACCAGGTTCAACTGCCTGGAGTTCTCGGTTTCGGCAACCTCAAGGGCACCACGCGGACAGGAGCAGCACGGCAAGGACTATTATTTCTTCTCAACTGAAGAGTTTGAAACAAAAATCAGCAACGGTGAGTTTGTTGAGTATGAGGAGGTTTACAAGGGCTCTTATTATGGCACACTTAAATCTGAGGTGGAGCGCATCTGGGCAAAAGGGAACATCATCATCTTTGATATTGATGTAAAGGGAGGCGTCAACCTCAAGAAACTTTACGGGGAGAATGCCCTTGCGGTATTCATTCAGCCACCTTCTGTGGAGGAGTTGCGCAACCGTCTTGTGGGCCGCGGAACAGACTCCCCTGAGGCAATTGAGCGCCGCGTAGCAAAGGCAGAGGAGGAGCTGACTTATGCAGACAAGTTTGATGTGGTGCTTGTAAATGACAACCTTGAAGAGGCTCTCGTGCGTGCTGAGCAGATGGTAGCAGATTTCCAGGCAAAATAGTACCGGCAAAACTGATCACATGGCGCAGATGAGAATCCTTATACTTTGTACAGGCAACAGCTGCCGGAGCCAGATGGCCCACGGCTTCCTGCAATCATTCAGCAGCGGGATTGAGGTACACTCCGCAGGGACAAGACCAGCAGCCAGGGTAAATCCCCTTGCTGTGGAGGCCATGATGGAGGCCGGTATAGACATATCTTCCCACACCCCAAAAAATGTAACAGAATATCTTGGCCAGGAGTGGGATTATGTGATTACCGTCTGCGGAGGGGCCAATGAGAGTTGTCCGGCATTTACCGGAAAGGTAAGGCACCGCCTGCACATTGGGTTTGAGGACCCTTCAGAAGCCATAGGAACGCCGGAGTTCATAAAAGGGGAATTCCGCAGAATCCGCAACCGGATAAAGGCCGGCTTCAGGGAATTCTACCATACCAATATAGAAAAGCTTACGGTCCTGTATTTTGGAAGTTTCAACCCGTTCCACATAGGGCACGCGGCAGTGGCAAAATATGTAGCCAGCCTCCCTTGGGTTGAAGAATTGTGTTTTGTACTCAGCCCAAAGAACCCCCTCAAGGAGAGCAATACCCTGCAGGATGCCCACGAGCGCTGGGAAGACCTGCAGAGGGTGGTAAAAAAACTGCAGGAAGAATGCAAGGCCCGCGGGAATGGGGTCCAGGGTTCGGTTCCCTGGCGGGACACCTCATCGGAGGGGGCGGACCCTGTCTGCCCAACCGATTGTCGGGAAGCAAATTTCACCGCCAGCGACATTGAGTTCCATCTGAAGCCGCCTCTATACACATACAACACGCTGGAGAGTCTTTCCAGGCAGTTTCCCGACAAGCATTTTGCCCTCCTTATGGGCGGAGACAACATAAACATCCTGCACAAATGGTACCGCGGCGAGGAGATTCTGCAGAAATACCCTGTACTTGTATATCCGCGTGAAGGAGTGGATACCAGAGAGTTGTGCGCACAGCAAGGAGCAATCTTCATTGATGCCCCTCAGGTGGATGTCTCCTCAACCCAGATCCGCAACATGCAAAATGCCGGAGAAGACGCCTCGCACCTGAGGTATTAGCAACTCTTCCCGACAAAACCCCTCCACAAATAAAGCACAATGACCTCAAGCACAACATTTATAGGGACCAAGCCCCATTTCAATATCCTGGACGGCCTGCGCGGAGCAGCCGCCCTTATGGTAGTATGGTACCACATCTTTGAAGGATTTGCCTTTGCCTCAGGTGGGGCCATTGAAACCTTCAACCACGGATATCTGGGGGTGGACTTCTTCTTCATGTTGTCGGGATTCGTAATAAGCTACTCCTACGACGACCGCTGGAGCAAAGGTCTCACAACAGGCAACTTCTTCAAAAGAAGGCTCATACGCCTCCATCCTATGGTGGTGATGGGTGCAATTATAGGGACAATCTCCTTCCTCATTGGCGGAAGCCTGAGATGGGACGGCACCCAGGCTCCATTTGGGTGGGTTATGATGGCAATGCTCATGGGTATGTTCCTGCTCCCCGCCTGGCCTGGTGCCAGATATGATGTAAGGGGCAACGGGGAGATGTACTCCCTCAACGGCCCAACCTGGTCGCTCTTCTTCGAGTACCTTGGAAATGTGCTGTACGCACTGTTCATAAGGAAATTGTCGGGAAGAGGATTGGCAATCCTGGCTGCAGTGCTGGGAGTGGTAATGGGATGGTTTGCGGTTGCAGATGTCTCGGGGTACGGAATGATTGGTGTTGGCTGGACCCTTGATGCCGTAAATTTTCTCGGCGGCCTTGCAAGAATGCTCTTCCCGTTCACACTGGGAATGGTGCTTGCCCGCAACTTCAAACCCACCAAGGTGCGCGGTATATTCTGGATTGCCTCGGCAGTACTGTTTGTCCTGTTCTCTGTGCCATACATCCCTGCATGTGGGGAGATTTGCCTCAACGGAGCATTTGAATTCCTGTGCATACTGCTTCTCTTCCCTGCAATCATCTGGCTGGGAGCCTCCGGCGCTACAACCGACAAATTCTCCACCGCCACCTGCAAATTCCTTGGAGATATCTCCTACCCTCTCTATGTGGTGCACTACCCGGTAATGTACCTCTTCTACCAGTGGCTGATAAAGGAAAAAATCTACACCCTCGGAGAATGCTGGCCTGTGGTGCTGTGCGTCATTGGCACCTCCCTGGCCCTGGCCTGGCTCACAATGAAATTCTGGGAAACCCCGGCAAGGGAATGGCTGGGAGAGAAATTGGGCAGATAAACGTTCCGGGCAGCTTTGGTGGCTCGAGTGACCCGGGTGGCTCGGATGGCCTCGGTGGCCTCGGTGGCTCCGGAGGTCTCGTGGAACTCGGTAGCCTCGGGTGGCCTCGGCCTAGTGGCTTCCCCTTGGGAAGCACTCGGCAACACCGATTTTTCAAAGGCCTGAAACTTTTTCCCCTGGAGATTGTTCTTGCAATAAACTCCAGCTATGAAAGACAAAATAACATCAATTCTGATAGCCTTGTTCTGGATAGGATTCTTTGGCTATCTCTTTTACAAAGGCCTTACTGCTGTAGCCGTTCTGAGTATAATAATACTGGTCATGACCATGGCCCTTTCCACAACAAGCGAAGTAAACTGATAAAGCCGCAGGCGGGTGGTGACTCCTGGCGCAGGCAGGTGATTGCGATTGTGGCAGTTGACAGATTCTGTTCGAGACATTCAGAGGGAGCACATACCCCCTACAGAGACATCTCCAAGGTGGGGTACTGCTTCCTCTAAGACAATTTTGTTCGGGAAGGAACACCTCCCCCTCCCAGAACGCTCCCTACATCGGGTTACCTTTCCCTCCGAATTTCACGAAGCCATTTTATTTGACCGGTTAACGGCACATCCTCTTGATTAGTCTACCTAGAGTATGGATTTCATCACCGGGCAGAATGGTGGAGCAACTACCTCCATCTCCTCTTTGCGGACGGGGTGGGTGAAGCGGATCCGGCGGGAGTGGAGTGAGATGCTGCCGTCGGGATTGGAACGGGGAGCACCGTATTTGAGGTCACCTTTTATTACGCACCCTATAGCCGAGAGCTGGGCGCGGATCTGGTGGTGGCGTCCGGTAAAGAGTTCTACCTCAATGAGAAAGTATCTTTCTGTGGCAGTGAGGAATTTGTAGCGTAATCTGGCCTCCTTTGCTCCCTGTTTGGGGGTTAGGCTGGTGTATGTCTTGTTCTGTTTTTCGTTGCGGGTAAGATAGTGTGTGAGGAGTTTTTCATCTTCCTTGGGACGGTTGCATACTACGGCCCAATAGGTTTTGTGCATCTCCCCTGTACGGAATGCCTCATTGAGGCGTCCAAGTGCCTTTGAAGTTTTGGCAAAGATTACAGCTCCGCTCACAGGTCTGTCCAGACGGTGCACCACACCCATGAATACAGCACCGGGCTTGTGGTCCCTCTGGGCCACAAATGCCTTGAGTGTTGTGCTCAGGCATTCGTCTTCCGTCTTGTCTGCCTGCACAATCTCCCCAGAGCGCTTATTGAAGATAAGCAGGTGGTTGTCCTCATAGAGGATCCTGCCTGCTATATCGTTATACTCCTGCTGCGGAAGCCTCCTGTAAACAGGTGAGCCCCCTTCTGCCATATTGTTTTTCTCCTGTGGGCACATATTAATTCATTTTTATTCCCCGACAACCTTTCTCCCGCCGCGGAGGGACAGTTTGCTGCCGGTTTTGTTTCCCCGAGGCACCTCCCTGCAACCGGGGGCGCCAGAGGAAGATTTTTAATATGCCTCCTTCTCGTTAGGGAAGTCGCAGTTCTTCACGTCTGCCACGTAGTTGCGGATGGCGTTGAGCGACTCCTCGTGAAGGTTGGCGTACCTTCTTAAGAACCTTGGAGAGAAAGAATTGTTCAATCCCAACATATCATGCATTACAAGTACCTGACCGTCGCAGTGAGGACCTGCACCGATACCTATTGTAGGGATCTTGATTGTCTCGGATACCCTTTTTGCCAATGCTGCAGGGATTTTTTCCAATACAAGGGCGAAACAGCCCGCTTTCTCAAGTGCAATTGCGTCTTCTATAAGTTTGTTGGCTTCTGCCTCCTCTTTTGCCCTGACTGCGTAAGTACCGAACTTGTGGATACTCTGAGGGGTAAGGCCAAGGTGTCCCATTACTGGAATTCCTGTTGAAAGAATGCGCTCTACACTCTCCATGATCTCGCTTCCGCCCTCCATTTTAACTGCGTCAACCTCAGACTCCTTCATGATTCTGATGGCGCTTCTTACAGCCTCTTTTGGGTTACCCTGGTATGTTCCGAACGGCATGTCACATACTACCAGTGGATTTTTCACTGCACGCATTACACTTTGTGCGTGGTAGATCATCTGGTCTATTGTGATTGGCAGTGTTGTCTCGTGTCCTGCCATTACGTTGGCTGCCGAGTCTCCTACAAGGATAATGTCTATTCCGGCCTGGTCAACGATGCCTGCGAATGTATAATCGTATGCGGTGAGCATTGCAATTTTCTCACCTTTAACTTTCATTTCCAATAGTTTGTGGGTGGTAATGACCCTCTGTTTTCCTTCTACTGACATAATTTTATTATTTAAAAGGTAAAATCCTGCACAAAGCAACTGAAAAAAAAGAACAAAAGCAACTAATTTGGTGTTTATGCATCGTCTCTCTGCCACTTTGGCAGATTTTGCCATTTGGCACAAAGTTGGAGATATAGAAGGTGTCCGCGACAGTATAGAAAATTTGTCGGGACAATGAAAAGGAAACAAAAACAGAAAAATATAAAATTTTAAGGAGATTAAAATTATGGGAAAAATTATTGGAATTGACCTTGGTACTACCAACAGCTGCGTAGCAGTAATGGAGGGAAACGAGCCTGCAGTTATCATTAACAGCGAGGGCAAGAGAACTACCCCATCTGTAGTTGCTTTTACAGAGGGTGGCGAGAGAAAAGTTGGTGATCCTGCTAAGAGACAGGCTATTACCAATCCTACAAACACCATTTTCTCTATCAAGAGATTTATGGGTGAGACTTATGACAACATTGCGGGTGAGATTTCACGCGTACCTTATAAAGTTGTGAAGGGTGACAACAACACCCCAAGAATTGATATCAACGGAAGAATGTATTCTCCACAGGAGATCTCTGCAATGGTTCTTCAGAAAATGAAGAAGACTGCCGAGGATTATCTTGGCCAGGAGGTTAACGAGGCTGTAATTACAGTTCCCGCTTACTTCAACGATGCACAGAGACAGGCTACCAAAGAGGCTGGCGAGATTGCAGGCCTTAAAGTTAGACGTATCATCAACGAGCCTACTGCAGCTGCCCTTGCCTACGGTTTGGACAAGAAGGACCAGGAGTCTAAAGTTGCTGTATTTGACCTTGGTGGCGGTACATTCGATATCTCTATCCTTGAGTTGGGTGACGGCGTATTTGAGGTAAAATCTACCAACGGTGACACTCACCTTGGCGGTGAGGACTTCGACCACGTTAGCATTGAGTGGTTGGTTGACGAGTTCAAGAGCGAGAACGACGGTATTGACCTTTCTAAGGACCCTATGGCTCTACAGAGACTTAAAGAGGCTGCTGAGAAGGCTAAGATTGAGCTTTCAAGCCAGACTTCTACTGAGATCAACCTCCCTTACATCATGCCTGTAAACGGTATTCCAAAACACTTGGTTAAAACCCTTACCAGAGCAAAATTTGAGCAGTTGGCAGATTCATTGATCCAGAGAACAATTGAGCCTTGCCGCAAGGCACTTAAGGATGCAGGCCTTTCTGCTTCAGACATCAACGAGGTTCTTTTGGTTGGTGGTTCAACCCGTATCCCTGCTATCCAGGAGATTGTTAAGAAGTTCTTTGGAAAAGAGCCTAACAAGAGCGTAAACCCTGACGAGGTAGTTGCAATTGGTGCAGCAATCCAGGGCGGTGTTCTTACCGGAGATGTAAAAGACGTGCTTCTTCTGGACGTTACCCCACTTTCATTGGGTATTGAGACTTTCGGCGGCGTGTTCACAAAACTTATTGAGAGCAACACCACCATCCCGACAAGAAAATCACAGGTATTCTCAACTGCAGCTGACAACCAGCCATCAGTAGAGATCCACGTTCTACAGGGTGAGAGACCAATGGCTAAGGATGACAAGACAATCGGCCGTTTCCACTTGGACGGAATTACCCCTGCACCTCGTGGCGTTCCACAGATTGAGGTTACATTTGACATTGACGCAAACGGTATCCTTAACGTATCTGCAAAAGACAAGGCTACAGGCAAGGAGCAGCAGATTAGAATTGAGGCTTCTTCAGGACTTTCTGAGGAGGAGATCAAGAGAATGCGCGACGAGGCTAAGGCAAACGAGGCTAAGGATAAAGAGGAGCGCGAGAGAATTGACAAATTGAACAATGCAGACGCAATGGTATTCCAGAGCGAGAAGAACCTTAAAGAGTACGGTGACAAGATCCCTGCAGAGAAAAAATCTGCAATTGAGGATGCAACCAACAAACTTAAGGAGGCTCACAAGGCAGGCAACATTGCAGAGCTTGACAAATTGACTGAGGCGCTTAACGCAGCATGGCATGCAGCAAGCGAGGATATGGCAAAAGCTGCCCAGGCAGCAGGTCCTCAGGGCGGTGCACAGGGCCCTAACCCTGGCGCCCAGAACAACGGCGGCAAAGACAGTGAGGTAACCGACGTTGACTTTGAGGAGGTAAAATAATTCATTTGAGTTATGCCGAGGCGCAGCCGTTATTGCAGGCGCAGCCTGAAATAACAACAAAAAACTTATTTAATGGGTTTTTAGCAATGCAGGTGGATGAAGTGCAGATTCATCCACCTGTTTTTGTTTCAAGCGCTTACGTTACATTTCCAGTAATTGCACATCTAGGGCAACAGATATTCTTGCTATAGTTCTGATTGTAAAATTATGTCTTCCAGTAAGCCACCTGCTGACTTCGGCTTCTGTTTTTTTCATCTTTCTGGCAAACTCCTTCTGGGACAATCCTCTCTCAGTCAAAATCCGTCCAATCTTATCTGCTATAGCAAATGAGAGATCCAGCTCCGCCTTAATTTCAGGGGAAACATCTTCCAAACTCTCTTTAAACAACTCTTTTGTATTCATAATCTGAAATATTTGTCATCTATTCCATCAATGGATGTATGTTCTATCGTTATAGATCCTTTCATTATCTCACCCTTAAGAATTTCATCAAACTTTTGAAGTGAAATTACATATCCGCTCAACTCCTCGTCTTCATTATACTTTTTTGTTCTCTTTACACCGCCATTGCCTAATATCAAAATCTGGTCTGATATTCTTAAGCAGTATAATCTAAGCTTTCCATGTTCAATTGGCAAAGCACTCAAATTATCATTAATTTTCCCTTCAGGTCTAAAATACCTTTCAAGAGCGCCATTTTCAAGTATCTTGCTGAGGGCATACACTATATATCTGTAATCCTGTTTCAAGTCTGCATTATTTTTATACTTCAGCATAAAATCTGCAAACTCTGAAGTATCATTACCTTTGAAACAAATTGTGTACAAAGCTGCTTTCTCTGATTTGTCAATAAACTCCAATTTTACATCCTTCTTCTCCATAATAAAAACTTTTACAAATATAACAATATTAGCATATAAAGTAATTATAAAAATTACTCTCATTCCAAATTTAAATCAGTCAATGGCAAATCATTTATTAAAAAAGATAAATATCAATTACTTCCCTGATTTTTTTCTTTTTTTAAAAACAGAAATTTCTAAAAAAGCAATCTACACTTTCCATTTCCGTACAGCAGTGTCCGTTTTCGGACACTGCTTATTTTATATACTACTGATACACAGCGTATTATTTCTATGGCAAAGATATTGCTGAAATACGGCATAAAGGGGGAAGCCCTAATGACAAGCCAAAATTATGGACAGGAAGATAAGCAAGGAAACAAAAGACAGGGAACTGAGGAAGAGAATTGGCAAATATGCGGCAGCAGCAATAATATTATGCGCCGCTATAGCCGCAATCATATATTTCCAGCAGGAGAGCGTAAAAGAGGAGAAACTGGAGTTCTATACAGTAGACAGAGGGGACATTGAGATAAGCGCACTGGCAAATGGAACAGTTGTTCCAATATTTGAACAGATAATAAATTCCCCAATCAACAGCAGGATCATTGAAGTTTATTGCCAACAGGGAAGCGAGGTCATTACCGGGACCCCTATCATGAAACTGGATCTGCAGAGTACCGAAAGCGAGTACCGCAAACTGTTGGATGAAGAGAAGATGAGAAGATACCAGCTGGAGCAATTGAAGGCAAACAATGAAACATCCTTGGGTGACATGGCCATGAAAATTGAGGTGAGCCGAATGAGGCTTGCACAACTTGAAGCCGAGTACATGAATGAAAGATATCTGGACAGTATAGGTTCCGGCACAACAGAAAAGGTGAGACAGGCCGAACTGGCATACAGGACAGGGAAACTGGAACTGGAGCAATACCGGAAACAATACGGCAATGCTATACAGACCAAAAATGCAGACCTTAAAATTAAGGAACTGGAATATGGAATATTCAAACGGAATCTCAGTCTTATGGAACGTACCTTGGATGATGCCCAAATAAAGGCTCCTGCAAAAGGAATCCTTACATTTGTAAACAATCAGATTGGAGGGCAGGTAACAAGCGGCAGCCATATTGCCACAATCTCCGATTTGGGAAGTTTTATGGCAGATGCAACAATTACCGACACATACGCGGCACAAATAAAGCCGGGAGGCAAAGTAAACATCCGGATTGGAGGCAACTTCACAAGTGGAACAATAAACAGTGTCAATCCCCTTTCCAAAAACGGATTGATTTCATTTACAGTAATGTTGGACAACCCAAAGGAACAATGTCTCCGCTCAGGACTTGAATGTACGGTACATGTAATTTTAAGCAGGGCAGAAAATGTGCTTAGAATCAAATACTGTCCATTCTATGTGGGGAAAGGAGATTATAACCTTTATGTAAAAACCGGTGACGGCAAGCTTGAACTGAGGAAAGTGTCACTTGGGAATTCGGGAGCAGGACACATAGAAGTTTTTGGAGGGCTGGATGCAGGTGAAGAAATTGTGGTTTCGGATATGGCCCGCTTCAATGGTGAGAAAAGTATAAGATTAAAAAATTGAAAGCATGATAAAAATTTATTTGAAGCAGGCCTGGACAATTATCCGGCAGAACAAGCTGTTCAGTTCCATTTATATTACGGGAACAGCTCTGGCTATAGCCATTACAATGACATTGTTTGTAATCTACTACGTTAAGGTAGCACCAATATATCCAGAATACAACAGATGGAACACTTATGTAATAAACGAAATATTCGTATCCGCAAGCATAAGAAGCAATGATGGAGAAATAAAAAAATTTGCATCCTCCAGTACACGGATAAACCGGAGCATTATTCCCGACATCCTTTCAAAAATTGAGAATATTGAGGTTTGCACTGCAACGGCTGACGGTTTTGCAAACAACATATTTGCAGACAACGGGAAGAGTTTGAGGGAAAAGATGTATGTAAAATATACAGACCTGAATTTCTGGAAAGTATTCACATTTGAATTTGTGGATGGGCGCCCATTCGTGGAAGGAGAGATGATTGGCAAACCGCAACATGCAATAATTTCTTCAAGACTGGCAAAAAGGCTGTTTGCCTCAACTGATGTAACAGGAAGGAAAATAGAAGTGGACGAAAGAAGTTACAACATAGCAGGTGTTGTGAAAAATCCGTCATCATTCGCCATGGATTCCTATGCCGAAATATACATACCTTCTTCAATTAAGAACAGCACACCCGACAAGCCTTTTACTGTTGAAAATTCCCCTGGAATCTACAGCATATATATTACCATAAAATCGCATAAGCACAGCGGCAAGATGACAGATGATATCCAGAACACCATAAAAAGGCTGAACACAGAATCATCGGATGCTTTCAAGGATGCATCATCTGGCGACCGGATGCTGCAAATAGACGAATTTAAAATAAAACCGCATTGGAAAGCCCAGCTCGATAATGACTCATCAAGGGACTCCTTATTGGGAATTCTGCAGAGACTTATGGTACTCGTAATCTCATTGCTCATTGTTCCTGCAATAAATCTCAGCAGCATGATAAGCAGCCGGATGGAGGAGCGCAAGGCTGAGATAGGTGTAAGACTCGCTTTTGGCGCCACCAAGGGCTCCATAATGAAACAGATACTTTGGGAAAATATGCTCCTCACCTGCATAGGTGGAGTTGCCGGGTTGCTGCTCACATATCTTCTCGTATATACAGGAGCCGAATGGGTACTTACCATTTTTGACTCTGGAGATTCATTTTCAGTAATGGAAAGGGACATCAACGCCGACATGCTGTTTAACCCTTATATTTTCATAACTGTATTCATTATAAGCATAATTATAAATATGGCCTCTGCATGGATTCCTGCACATTGGTCATTAAAGCACACAATTGCAGATTCCTTGAACTCAAAAAAACAGTAACTCATGACCGGAAAGATTCTTAAACAAATGTGGCACCAGCGCAAAATCAACGGCTGGATTTTCCTGGAGCTGATTATCATATCCTTCTTTTTATGGAAAGCCATGGATCCCATATACACAATAACCACATTGGACAATATGGACAAAGGGTACAATAAAGAAAACGCATTTGCTGCAGAAATGGAGGCAAGGGGAACGATGGAGCATGAGGAGAGCATAGAAGACATCACAAAAATTGTTGATGGCATAAAACTGAACCATATGGTGGAGGATGCATCCGTCACAAAAAAATTCTCTTACCCTGTGTCAACTTCAACAACCATGGTTTCATACCGCTCGGAGGAAAGTGGAGACTGGATTTTCCTCACCCTATACAGCGGATACAGTCCCTATGCACAGCCATACCTTAACATTACAGGATACACAGATGCAAATACCGGAAAAACACCGGTCATAAACAGGGAAATTCCTGCGGAAAACATTTGTTATCTCTCGTCAATGGCGGCTGCACAACTTTTTCCCGACAAATCAAATCCTGTCGGGAAAAAAGTGTGGACACGAAGAGATACTTTAACTGTGGCAGGAGTCATAAATGATGTTACGGCATACTATGGAACATATACATCCTTAATCATAAATTTTGAACCTCTGCCGGAAAGTTTCATACCGGCATTGTACAATCATATGGATATTATCATAAAACTGAAAGACAATGCTGATCCCGACAAATTCAGAAAGCATTTTATGGAAAATGAAATGCAGAATCTCCGCTCGGGAAACTGCAGGATAGCGGGAATCAAATCCTTTGATGAAATATATACAGATGTACGGACAGAAATTGGAATTGCCGGCCAGACAAAGCTCCAGTATATGCTGAGTTTGTTCTTCATTGCGTGCGCATTCCTTGGCATAGCAGGAACAATCTGGATGAAATGCAACAGGCGCCGCAGCGAGATAGGGCTCCTCAGGGCTATGGGCAGCACAAAAGCAGGAATACTGAAGATGTTCTTTACAGAATCTGCCATACTTGTAACCCTGTCATATATGGTAGCCCTTATACCATTGGCCGCCATAACTCTCAACAGCAATGAGTTCATGTTGTCAAGCGATTATCTCAACCTTACAATAGACAACACCTCCCCATACCTGTACAAGAGATTCCTCCCCCACTTTGGCATTGTAACCATACTCACATACGCAACACTTGTGGGAACTGCATTTCTGGGAACATATATAACAGTACACAAATACTCCACACAACAGCCTTCACAGGCACTTAGGGAGGAGTAGTACCTTCCCGACAAACATTCATAAACCAGTAAACAAAAACAATTATGGCACATATATCACTAAAAAACATAAACAAGGTGTACCGCACAGATGAAATTGAAACCCAGGCTCTGGAAAATGTGAACATTGAGGTACAGAAAGGGGAATTCGTAAGCATTATGGGACCGTCGGGATGCGGAAAATCCACACTTCTCAACATCATTGGGCTTCTGGACAACCCTTCCAGCGGAGAAATTACAATAAACGGCACTCAGGTACTCTCCCTTAAAGACAAGGATCTTTCATCTTTCAGGAACAGAAATCTGGGATTTGTATTCCAGTCGTTCCACCTGATAGGGTCCCTCAATGTGCTGGATAATGTGGAACTGCCGCTACTGTACAGGAATATGCCGGCCAAAGAGCGTACAAGGATGGCAAAAGAGATTCTGGAGAAGGTGGGATTGAGCCACAGGATGTACCACTACCCTTCACAGTTGTCGGGAGGACAATGCCAGAGAGTTGCCATTGCCCGTGCAGTTGTAGGGAATCCGGAGATACTTCTTGCCGACGAACCTACCGGAAACCTCGATTCCAGAATGGGTGCAGAAATAATGGATCTGCTGCACAGGCTGAACAAGGAAGAGGGGCGTACAATTATAATGGTTACACACAATGAGGCCCAAGCCAGACAGACCGGCCGCATAATAAGATTCTTTGACGGTAGACAAGTTGAATGATGAAACCGGGAAAATTCATATCCATTGCTGTTGGAATGATCATTTCGCTCCCTCTTATGGGTGAGGAGATGAAAATCACACTGCAGGAAGCAATCGCCATTGCCAAAGTGCAGAGTGTGGATGCTGCCGTTGCCATAAATGAGCTCAGAAGTGCATACTGGCAGTACAAGAGTTTCAGGGCAGACCAGCTTCCCGAGATAAACCTCTCGGCCTCCTTGCCCAACTATAACCGCAACTATGATACATACCAGCAGGAAGATGGCAGCTACACCTATGTAAGGAACAATTATCTGGGGATGGACGGCACTTTGTCCATAGACCAGAACATCCCTTTTACCGGTGGCAAAGTATCAATAAACACATCTCTTGATTACTTGAAACAGATGGACAACAGAAACGGGAAACTCTTTATGAGCATTCCGTTTGCCCTTACATACAGCCAGCCCATAATGGGGACAAACAGGATGAAATGGGAGAGGAAAATCCAGCCCGTAAAATACAGGGAGGCACAGGCCAAATTTGCAAGTGACATGGAGGAGATAACCATGCGCACAATAAACTATTATTTCAATCTTCTTCTGGCAAAAGAGAATCTGAATATCTCAAGGCAGAATCTTGCCAACTCCAGAAAACTTCATGAGGCTGCAAAAGCCAAAAGGAAGATGGGACAGATAAGCGAAAACGACCTGCTGCAGATGGAGCTGAATGTCCTTGATTCACAGTCTGAACTTAGCGGCAACGGAAGTTCCCTGCATAGCGCCATGTTCCAGCTGCGTTCATTTCTGGGGCTTGACAGTTCTGTTGTCATTGAGCCTGTAATTCCGCACACATTTGAGTGTCCTCCCCTCAGCTATGAAGATGTTCTGCAGAAGGCTCTTGCCAACAATCATTTTTCACAAAATATCCTCCGGAGGAAACTGGAGGCACAATACGAAGTAGCTGCCGCAAAGGGGGACATACGCAGTATAACCCTGTTTGCCCAGGTAGGATATACCGGTACCGGTGAGGCCCTGCGCAGGGCATACTCCAACCTCAACAACAACCAGGTTATACAGGTTGGTGTAAAAATGCCCATACTTGACTGGGGTAAACGGAGAGGCAGGGTAAAAATGGCACAGAGCAACCAGGAGATGGTGGAGAGCCGCCTGAAACAGGAGTCCCTCAATTTCAACCAGAATATTTT
This sequence comes from Bacteroidales bacterium, assembly GCA_017380095.1. Classification (GTDB taxonomy): domain Bacteria; phylum Bacteroidota; class Bacteroidia; order Bacteroidales; family UBA932; genus Egerieousia. Next base: position 13,058 of record JAFOER010000007.1, on the reverse strand, counting down.
CATAGTAACCGAGCAGTTCAACAACCAGATGATGCTGCTGCAGAATGCCTCACTGGCAGATACCATTGCCCGGAAAAGATACAGGACCAATGTGGAGACATTCCTTGCAGGTAAAATTTCAACGCTGGATCTGAACGACTCGCAAACAAGAAAAGACCGGGCCAGACAGAAATATCTCAATGAAATGTTCTGGTGGTGGTACTATTATTACCAGATAAGGAGCATCACTTTATGGGACTATATAAATGAGGCTCCAATTATGGCAGATTTTGATAAAACATTAAATTTGTAGCATGATTCTGATAGTAGATGACGATAAGGCCATAAGAAGTTCCCTTAGTTTCCTTCTCAAGAGAAAGGGATATGACGTTGGGTGTGCTTCCTGCCCCCAGGAGGCAATGGAGGTTGTGCGCAACAGGGAACCCCAACTTGTGATTATGGACATGAACTTCACCCTGTCCACTACAGGAGATGAAGGGCTCACCCTGCTCAAACAGGTAAAGGTATTCAGGCCCAATGTCCCGGTGATCCTTATTACCGCTTGGGGTACAATAAACCTCGCAGTGGAGGGGATGAAGGCCGGAGCGGTGGATTTCATAACCAAGCCATGGGATAATTTTCTCCTTATGCAGAGGATTGGGACAATCCTTCAGTTGAACAGCGGTTCCTGCAGCGCCTGCGGCACTGCAGGTATGCAGGGAGAAAAGGGAAACGGCAGCGGAGAGTTTGACAGGGGCTTAATCATAGGGCAAAGCAAGGCCATCTGCGATATACTGGAAATGGTAAAACGGATTGCACGTACAAACGCCTCCGTACTCATTACAGGAGAAAGCGGTACAGGCAAGGAACTGATAGCCCAGGCAATACACAACAACAGCATGCGCAAAGTGGAGCCATTTGTAAAAGTGAACCTCGGAGGCATTTCCAATACCCTGTTTGAGAGCGAGATGTTCGGCCACAAAAAAGGGGCGTTTACAGATGCCTGTTCAGACCGCACCGGACGTTTTGCACTCGCCGACAAAGGGACCATTTTCCTGGATGAAATTGGAGACCTTGATCCCGGTTGCCAGGTGAAACTGCTCAGGGTTTTGCAGGAACAGACATTTGAGCCGCTTGGAGAGAGCAGACCCAAAAAAGTAGATGTAAGGGTAATAAGTGCAACAAACGCCAATCTTGCAGAAATGGTACAGCAAAAGCGCTTCAGGGAAGATCTCCTCTACAGGATAAACCTCATATCCATACATCTGCCACCTTTGAGGGAGCGTAGGGAGGACATCCCTCTGCTTGTGGAGCATTTTGCGATGCAAACATGCAAGGAAAACTCTCTGCCGGAAGTGAAAGTTTCCGCAGAAGCCATTGAATGGCTCCGCACACTTCCGTTCCCCGGAAATATAAGGGAATTGAAGAATCTTGTGGAGAGGACCGTACTGATAAGCGGCAAAGGAGTGCTTGGAGCCGGAGACTTTATGGAACAATATACAGCTGCAGGAAACTTTGGCGACACAGAACTGCATGGCTGTTCCTTGGGGGAGATTGAAAAGGCCACCATCCTGGAAAAACTTAAAAGGTACAACAATAACATCTCCCAAACTGCAGCGGCCCTTGGTATCAGCAGGGCTGCCCTATATCGCAGGATGGAGAAGTACGGAATCAAATAAACTGCCACTGTAATGAATCCCCTGATACTTACAACAGCATTGCCGGCACTGACTGTTCCGGTTCTGATGATTACATGCATTTGCCTTATCTTTCTATACTACAGGAAGGTAAAGGCCATCAATGCTGTCATAAGGGGTGTAGACCTCATTAAAGAACAGGATTTGGGCAGCCGTCTGAGGCCTGTGGGACAGAATGATGCCGACAAGATAATAGAACTGTTCAACAGGATGATAAAGCAGCTTAAGGATGAAAAGCTGAAGTTGCAGGAACAGGAACATCTGCTCAATCTTCTGGTGGAAAACACCCCTATGGGTGTCCTCATCCTGGATTTTGACGGGAGGGTAACTCTGGCAAACAGTGCCGCTGAAGAGTTTCTGCAGGCGGGGGAAGAATTTATCGGGAAGAAGATTGGAGACATTGATTCGCCAATGGCCAGGGAAATTGCACAAATTGGGCTTGGCGGGGAAAAGACCGTACGGTTGGGAGATTCCCGCATTTACCGCTGTTCAATGCTGAGTTTTATGGACAGGGGTTTTGTCCGTCCGTTCGTCCTTGTTGAGAACCTTACCCAGGAGGTTATGAAGGCAGAGAGAAAGGCGTATGAAAAGACTATCCGAATGATGTCCCACGAAGTCCAGAATACCGTAACAGGTGTAATTTCCTCATTGGAGGCAATTAAGGAGGGGATTGGGGAAATCTCTACCAAGGAGGCTTCAAGTGAGGAGGGTTCATATTCGGGGCAATCTGCTTTGGACGGAACAGCAGAACTGATTGATGCCTGCACTGAGCGGACAAGGGAGATGAGCCTTTTTGTAAAGCAATTTGCAGATATTGCCAAAATACCGGAACCTGCCCTGCAAAAGACTGATATTGTGGAATTTTTCTCCGGCTGCCGCCTGTTTCTGGAGAGTCTGTGCTCCGGGAAAGATATAAGTCTGGAATACTCCATGCCTGCAGGCGCCGTTTATATAATGCTGGATACCACCCTGTTTGAGCAGGTGGTCATAAATATTGTAAAGAATGCTGTGGAAAGCATTGCAGATGCTTCTGCCGGCAGTGGCATTTCCGGAAGTGATTCCCATGGAAATACCGTTTCCGGCCACAGCGAAGCAATGAATACCGTTTCCGGCCACATTAAGGTAACGGTTTCCACTGTTCCCGACAATTCTGCACCGGGGACAGGGTTGGGCACAGTATCAGTTGACATCTCCAACAACGGGGCCCCCATTCCGCAGGAGACAGCCCCGAAACTCTTTACGCCGTTCTTCACCACCAAGCCAAACGGTCAGGGACTTGGACTTACCTTCATCCGCGAAGTGCTCGCCTCCCACAACTGCCGCTTCCGTCTGCAGACCAAAGAGGACGGCCTCACACATTTCCTGATGGAATTCAAATAGATTTTTAGTAGTTTTGCACATCAACAAACAAATGCAATACCATGCAAAAAGTAAATTCTTTCATTATAGACCACAAGAAACTTCTTCCGGGCGTTTACGAATGCCAGGTCAATGGAGTTTTCACATACGATATCAGATTTGTAAAGCCGCAGGATGCTGCGCACCGCGGTCTGTTCATGGATCCCAAAGTTGCCCACACCCTTGAGCACTTCATGGCAGATTACCTCCGTACAAAAACCTCTGAGGAGTTCTCCTCTACCCTCCTTTATGTTGGTCCTATGGGTTGTCTTACAGGGTTTTATTTCCTTACGAGCATCTCCTATACCGCTGAATTCTGGAGAAAGATGGTGCTTGAGTGCGTGAATTATATCCTCACCCAGGATGTGATTCCGGGAGCTTCCGAACTCACTTGCGGCAACTGGCAGTATTTTGATTTGTCGGGAGCAAAGGAGTTCATAAAGAATGTGATTATTCCAAATTTCACTTCCGAGGAATTCTGCTGCGAATACCCTTACTGCGGTGAGTAGAGGCTATAGATTTGGGTCAGAGGGGGATACAGTGCTATTTATTCCCCTCTCCGGCTCAAAGCAATGGGTACCGTCCCCAAGCTGCAACTCTTCCCTGTGATGGTCAAATATATTTCTGGCAATCAGCCCCATAGTCATCCTCAAGTTTATCTCCACCGCCGGGTTAATCATAATACTCCCCTCCCCGCCGCGGTAAAGGAACATGTCCACCCCCACAAAACCGGTGTACCTGCCACAGAGTTTTTCCTGCAGGAACCCGGCCACATTTTCCCTTATCCCCTCCAAAATGTTCTTCCCGACATCTTTTGCCAGTTTTTCCTCTATATACCCGTTGGAGGCCAACAGGTTACCCTTGTATACGCCGTTGGAGGCATAGAACATTGAATATCCCAGAAACTTTATACCGCCAATGCATGTCCCCTCCACCCCAGCAGACACCGCCCCCACCTCAAACAACATTGCAAACTCCTGCACCACATCCAGCCGCTCTTCCACTATCACCGCCCCCTGGCTCTCCAGTGTCCTCCTGCACCACCCCCTGTCTGTCTCCATCAGCTCCCCTGTCACAAACCTTATCCCCTTTCCGCTTCCCGACAACGGTGCCTTCAGCACCACTCTCCCCATCTTCTCCAGAAATTCCTCAATCTCCAGCAGTGAATGTGCAACGATTCTATATCGGGAAGAAACAATTCTGCCATCATATCCTCCGTTGAGATGCTCCAGCAATTCCACCGCCAGCTCCCTCCTGGAATTCTCCTTTATGAACTCCAGCTCGGCATCGCTTGGCAACTCTGCTGCCGGCACCCCCTCCCTGAGCAGCCTCTCCTTCAACTGCATATTCCACCCCCACGGCACAATCTGCCCGGCACCCTGGGGCACAGGCATATATTTCCCAATCCACCTGCACCTTTGGGCAAACTCCACCACCGCCCTTGGGGGAATGAAATTCCGCTCCCCACTGGCCAGGCACAAATCATGCTCCACATTAAGCACCCACATATGACGTCGTCTTCTTTTACAATTAATTGATACTCAGGGCTATAAAAATTCATCTTGCACCCAAATGCAAATATATGAAAAATTAACCCACTGGCAATCAATTAATTGTAAAAGAAGACGACGTCACACAAAAAATACTTACCTTTGCAATTATGAAAAAGAGACTGAAATATTGTGCTTTGGGGGATTCAATAACATTTGGGTTCATTCCAAGGAATTACCCGGGGCATCCGGGGCAGCTGGAGAGTTATGCGGCACTTGCAGCAAAAATGCTGGACATGGAGTTTGAGAACCACGGGATTTCTGATTCCACCATTGCCAATCTGCCGGAAAACACACCTATGTGCATAAGGTACCGGGAGATGGCAGATGATGCGGACATAATTACCGTTATGGGAGGTACAAATGATGTGAGGCTGGGCGTTCCACTTGGAAAAATGGAGGACCGAACCCCTGATACCTTCTATGGGGCGCTGCATACCCTGATGCAAGGATTGTACACCAAATACATTGTACCGCAGGAGCAGCAGGCTCCATTCTTTGAGGCAACTGCCGAAATGGCAAGGAAAGGGCAATACAAGAAAATTGTAATCCTCACCCCAATAAAACTGCTGGATGCAGAGAAATCACATCTCCCAAATACACCTCAAGACAACGCCAATGTCCTGTACCAATGGGACGGATGGATTGAGGCTATAAAGGAGGTTGCCCGCTTCTACTCTTTCCCGGTATTTGACATGCACAACCTAAGCGGAATAACCCCGCACATAAGCAGAACCGTAAAAGGGACCCACGAGGAGTACAACGGAAACTACAACCCCTACATCACAGACGGCACCCACCCAACCCAGGAGGGGGCCCAGATGATGGCAAATGCCCTTGCAAGCTTTTTGAGGGCACTACTATAACTGAAACAGAAAACATACAACGCAAAAGAAATATGCTTACCGGAACCACACTCATAATTGTTTTTACACTGGCCATAGTGCTGCTTATAGTTTCAATCTCCAAATGGGGAGTACATCCGTTTCTGGCAATCATGGGGATTGCCCTGGCTCTAGCCGTAGCAATAGGGATTCCGCTGGATACCATACCAACCACAATAGGAAAAGGATTCTCGTCAATCTTTGCCAGCATTGGAATAGTAATCATACTGGGAACAATCATAGGGCTCATACTTGAAAAGACAGGAGCGGCAATCCGCCTGGCAGATGCAATCGTACGCATAATAGGTGAAAAACATCCGCAGCTGGCAATAATGCTCATAGGGTGGCTCATCTCCGTGCCCGTATTCTGCGACAGCGGTTTTGTAATTGTAAACCCTATCCGCAAATGGCTGGCCCGCAAGACCAACTTCCCGTCGGTAACACTTACGGTTGCCCTGGCCGCAGGCCTGTATGTGGCGCACGTTTTCGTTCCGCCTACACCGGGTCCAATTGCAACCGCAGGCCTGGTAGGTCTTGAGAGCAACCTGCTACTTGTAATAGGTTTGGGTGTGGCAATCTCCATCCCGCCACTTGTAGCGGCATACTTCTTTGCAACATTCATAGGTAAAAAAGTAAAATCCACAGACGAACTGGATGTGGAGAGCATCTCACAGGCATACAATGAGCACAACCTTCCTGATACAGCGGCATCGGTAACCCCAATCCTCCTCCCGATAATCCTTATGGCAGGGGGTTCAATTGCCTCATTTGCCAAAATGGAGGGTTTCGCCGGGGAACTGCTCATCTTCCTTGGCAAACCCATAATTGCCCTTGCAGCAGGACTCATCTCGGCACTTCCGTTGCTGTGGAAGAGCAAAATGGGGAAGGAACTTTACAACATAACCCAGGAGTCGCTCAAGACCGCAGGCCCAATAATCTTCATCACCGCAGCCGGAAGCGTCCTTGGGCAGGTAATTGTAGAGGCCGGATTTGTACAGTACATACAGCAGAACGCCGCATCACTCTCAAGCATAGGCCTCTTCTTCCCGTTTGTAGTGGCAGCAATAATAAAAACCTCCCAGGGCTCATCTACAGTGGCAATGACCACCACCGCCGGAATCATGGGACTCTACTTCTCGGATGCCTCACTCATGGCAGCCCTTGGAATGACCACCCCAATTGATGCCGCACTTGTAGTAATGGCAATAGGAGCCGGCGCAATGACCGTCTCGCACGCAAACGACAGCTACTTCTGGGTAGTGACCAACTTTGGAGGCCTCACCCCACAGAACGGCTACAGGACCCAGACACTCGTTACCCTCATTATGGGTATAACCTCAATAATAACCCTATTTGCAATATCACTGTTCATATAAAATGAAAAGAGCACTCATCCTCATGGCAATGGTTCTCTGCACCACAGCCTGGGCACAGAACAAGCACAACGCCTCCACCCCAAAAGATCCGGCAACCATACCACTTCCTCCCGACAAAAAAGGAGTGGTAATTGACGGCAAAATTGAAAACTCGGCAATATACCCCAGTACCCACAGGGATTTTCAGGTATTTGTACCGCAGCAGTACGACGGCACAGCACCAGCCTGCCTCATAGTGGGGCTTGACGGCAACCTCTTTGGAGCAATAACAGTGATTGACAACCTTATAGCCACCGGTGAGATGCCCGTAACCATAGGAATCTTCCTCCAGCCTGGAGTGAGCTACAATGAAGACGGCACCGTTGCCCGCTACAACCGCAGCAACGAGTTCGACCGTACCGACTCCCGCCTGGCAACCTTCCTGGAAACCGAGGTAATTCCACTTGTAGAAAATATGGTTACTCCCGACGGCCGCAAGATCCTCATCTCAAAAGACCCCAACGACCGTGCCATCACCGGTGCCAGCAGCAGCGGCATAGCAGCCTTTACCGTTGCCTGGGAGAGGCCCGACCTTTTCTCCCGCGTATACAGTTCGGTAGGGACATTTGTGGCAATGCGCGGAGGTAACGGATACCCAGCAATGGTACGCAAAAGCGAACCCAGACCACTGAGAATATACCTGCAGGATGGAGTGAACGACACCTGGAACCACATATTCGGCGACTGGTGGGAACAGAACCAGCTGATGTCCTCTGCCCTCAACTATGCCGGCTACGAGTTCGACTACAAATGGGACCGCGGCACCCACAGCATCTACTACGGCACCCGCGCCTACCCCGACGCAATGCGCTGGCTGTGGAGAGGCTGGCCAGCGAAGGTGAAGGCCGGAGAATCCATGAACGACATGCTCAAGTCACTCCTGGCAAAGGGTGAGCAGTGGGAAGAAATCACCCCGGAAAACGGCACTGCACTTAATGACACAATTGCCGGGCTGTTGGCAGATCCTGCAGAACAGCTTAAGCAGGGCAAATACGAAAAAACAGTCAAAAACCCCCACAGGGTACTCCCTCTGCACAACGGGGACAAATACATCACCAATACCAATGGAGAGATTTTCCTTCTGAAGAACGGGGAAAAGAAGGCTCAGAAGATGAACACGCTACCTGAATCGGGATGCGAGATTGCCATCTACCCCAACGGCAAACTCCTCATAGCCACCGAGAAGAACTCCAACTGGCTCATCAGTTACCTCATTGCTCCCGACGGGTCACTCCACTCGGGGCAGCAGTTCTACTGGCTCCACAACACAGACAACCACAACCATACCGCATACGGCAACATGGCATTTGACACATTGGGCAACCTGTACATTGCAACCCCTATCGGGATTCAGGTGTGTGACCAGAACGGACGTGTGAGGGCAATCCTTCCGCTGCCTGGTGCAGGGAGAAAGGTGGATGCAATTGCATTTGTCGGGAATAAAATCTACGCAAAGTGCGGAGGTAAGGTTTTTGTGCGTACCTTTGCACATACCGGCTACAACAGCTGGGAGGCCCCAATTGATGTAAAATCTCAAGGTCAGGGATAATGAATAGAAGTCTTGTATTGCCATTGGCAATCGTTTTTGGTCTGCTGTTCCACTCGTGGTGCAGCACAATGGTGCTTATAGTACCGTATCTCATTTTTACAATACTGCTGCTCAACTTTACAGCGGTAAACATCAGGCAGTTGCGTCTGCTCAGGATGACAGGGATGAACATCTCACTGCTGCTGTTCCAGATTCTGGTGAGTCTGGGAGGATATTTTCTTGCAAAAGCTCTTGGAGGCAACGAGATAATTGCACAGGGTGTCCTCATAGCAATCATCTGCCCGGTAGCGGCCTCTTCCGTGGTAATCTCCTGCATATTGGGGGCAAACAGGGAAACCGTAACCGCACATGTGATACTCGGCAACCTTATGGTGGCAATAGTGGCCCCAATATTCTTCTCGTTCATTGGAGTACAGCAGGATATGCCGTTCCTTGAGTCTTTCTGGCTTATCCTCAAAAAGGTAAGCCCAATACTGGCACTGCCGTTCTTTATGGCGTTGGGTATGCAGATGTGGTGGCCACAGGCAAATGCCTTCTTTGCAAGGATAAAGGGGTGGTCGTTCTATTTCTGGGCACTGGCACTTGCCATAACCCTTGGACAGACCATCAATTTCATATTCCTCCACGGAGCGGAGAATGTACACAGCATAATTATACTTGGAGCTATCTCCATTGCCATTTGTGCCATACAGTTTGGACTTGGCAAACTTATAGGGCACCATTACGGGGATATAGTAGCCGGAGGACAGATGCTGGGACAGAAAAATTCTGCCCTTGGAATATGGATGGCCAACATCTACCTCAACCCGCTGGCCTCGGTTTCAATTGCCCTTTATTCCATCTGGCAGAACCTGTTCAACAGCCTGCAGATGTACCTGCACGAAAAGAAAGAAAAAAAACAAGATAAGAAATGAAAAGAGTTACAATGACACTTTTTGCCCTGATGATTGCTTTTGGGGCACTGTTTGCCCAGGGCAACAGGGAGTACGTAAAGCAATATGAAGTTTATACCGACGAGTATGCCAAGGATGTGGTTTACCGCCTTGCAGACGAGAAGATAAACGGCCGTGAAGCCGGCACAAAGGAGTGTGCCAAAATAATGAAATTCATAGCAAAGGAGATGAAATCTTTCGGCTATGACGTGGATATACAGAAAATTACAGACAAATCCCTTACTGCAGCCATAGGTGAGCCAAAGAAGGGTAAGGTTTATCCTAAGAAAATGGGTAATGTGATTGCCCGCATTGAGGGCAAGGAGCCGCACAAACTTGTTGTTGTAGGTGCCCATTTCGACCACCTTGGCAACAAGCCGGGGATAGGAATCCACCCGGGTGCCGATGACAATGCTTCCGGTATTGTAGCACTTCTCTCATTGGCAAAAATGATGAAAATGTCGGGAATACAGCCTCAGTACACCGTTCTTTTCTGTGCTTGGGACGGTGAGGAGAAAGGGTTGCTCGGCTCAAAATATTTTGTATCCCAATGGTATGCAAACAGGAGTGAGAAGGACACCATCTGCCGCTACATGAACTTTGACATGGTGGGCCGCACACTGGATCCGGCAAAACCTGCAACCACTTTTGCCTGGAACGACAATTTCCCTGAGCTCAAACAGGACTGCATTGATGTCCTCACAACCATAGAGCAGCCTTTTGGGGTAATTTATGACCGCCGCCTTGGTGACGGCAAGGGTGGCTCGGACTACGCACCATTCTCAAAACGGAACATCCCGTTTGTTGCCTGGATGGAAGAGGAACTTCACGAGGATTACCACAAACCGGGTGATACTCCCGACAAAATCCACTGGGAGCGTCTCCGCAAAACAGTGCTGCTGTCGTACGGAATCCTCTACAGTTGGGTGAAATAATATGCAGGGTGGCGGTTGCCACCCTTTTTTGTTGCCAAATACAATTGGAATTGTTACATTTGTAAGTTAAACGATTAATTGGGATGAGACTGTTTTTACTGATAACATTGATGTTTATCGGCCTGTCCAACGGATATGGACAGACCGTTTCGTACGCCAGTCCTACTGACGAAAGTTCAAAGATGCTGGACAGCGTTAAATACGTGCTGCCGGAGTTTACCTCAGGCACTGTTATCTTCAATGACAAAGGGTACTCGAACGGTGCAGTGAATATCCACGCCCTTACCCAGAAAGTGCATTTCATTGATGAAAACGGCGACATACGCGAGATTGACGACAACGGCAACGTAAAGATTGTGATTGCCAAGAAACGCAACTTCCTCAACTGCAGCTACGGTTTCATTGAGATGTATGAGAGTGCAGGCGAGGTTACAGTTGGAGAACTCCGTCAGGTAAACATAATCTCTGAGGTAAAGACAGGCGCCTACGGCTCAAAATCCGAGAGCACGGCAATACAGAGCGTAGGCTTTGTAACGGACAACGGAATGAAGACCGACCTCAACGTGAACACCCGTGTTCCGTACATCTACAGGAAGGTCCCATACCTGATAAGGAAAGGGTCTGTAATCCCGGCCAACAGGAAAACATTCACAAAATCCTTCCCTCACAAGAAGGATTTCATAGAACAATATCTTAAAGAGAACAAAGTTGATTTTGAGAACGTTGAACAGGTGAGGGAATTTTTTAGAATCTTGAACAAGTAAGCAGATGAAGGAGTTAGAGAAACTATTTGAAGAATACACAAAACAGAAGCCCGAGAGCATCTATGAATTGCCTTCAAGCGGCAGCAACAGAAGGTACTTCAGGATATCGGGAAGCGGAATAACACTCATTGGTGCAAAGGGAACCTCCATTGAGGAGAACATTGCATTTATGGAGATTGCAAAACATTTCAAACTTAAGGGACTTCCTGTTCCACAGGTGCTTTGCGCAAGCGAGAGCAAGGAGTTCTACCTGCAGGAAGACCTTGGAGACATCACCCTTTTCAACACCATCCAGCAGGGAAGGGAGACCAGCAACTTTTCTCCCGACGAAATCTCCCTTCTGAAGAAAACCATAGCAACACTGCCTAAGCTTCAGTTTGAGGGTGGCAAGGGATTGGATTACAGCATCTGTTTCCCCCAGCCGGAGTTTGACGAGAGAAATGTGTGGTTCGACTGCAACTACTTCAAATACTGCTTCCTTAAAACTACAGGAATAGAGTTCAGCGAGATAAAGCTCCATGACGACCTCACAAAGATGGCCGCAGACCTTCTTGAGGATGGCAATGAGGAAGTTTTCATGTACAGGGACTTCCAGGCAAGGAATGTGATGCTTGTGAATGACAACCCTTATTTCATAGATTTCCAGGGTGGACGCAAGGGCCCGCTTTATTACGATCTTGCCTCTTTTGTATGGCAGGCTAAGGCAAACTACCCTACTGAACTCAAGGAGACACTCATAGAGACATACCGCGAGGCACTCAAGCCTTACAAGGATATACCTAAGGAAGAGTTCTACAGGAAACTGAGGCTGTTTGTACTGTTCCGCACAATGCAGGTACTTGGAGCATACGGATTCAGGGGCTACTTTGAGAAAAAGCCGCACTTTTTGCAGAGTGTTCCGTTTGCAATTGACAACTTGCGCAAACTGATAAAGGAGCAGCCGTTTACCGAGTACCCTTACATTCAGGAGATTCTTGAGGAGCTCACCAGCATGAGCCAGTTCTCCGACTTGAGGGCTGAGAGGAAGCTTGAGGTAAGGATTTTCAGCTTCTCATACAAGAAGGGCATCCCTGTTGACACCAGCGGAAACGGCGGAGGATACGTTTTTGACTGCCGTGCAATCAACAACCCGGGCAAATATGACCACTTCAAGCATTTTACAGGGCTTGACAAGGAGGTTATAGATTTTCTTGAGGAGGACGGCGAGGTAACAAAATTCCTCTCTCATGTATATGAACTGGCAGACGCCCATGTAGCCCGTTACGTGCAGCGCAAATTCACAAACCTCATGTTCAGTTTCGGCTGTACCGGAGGACAGCACCGCTCTGTATATTGCGCCCAGCACCTGGCAGAATACCTTGCCAAGAAGTACAACATAAGTGTAATCCTCTACCACAGGGAGCAGGATATTAAACAGGAATTTTAGGACAGGAGCATTATGAGAGCCCTCGTTTTTGCAGCAGGATTGGGTACCAGACTCAAACCCATTACAGATACCGTTCCAAAGGCATTGGTACCGGTGTGTTCAAAGCCGTTGCTGGGGCATCTGGTGGAGAAGCTCAAGCAGAACGGATACGGTGAGGTGGTGATCAACCTGCACCATTTCCCGCAGCAGATAAAGGATTATGTGGAGAAGAACGGCAGTTTTGGGATAAAGGTCTCCTTCTCCGACGAGAGTGACCTCCTCAGGGAAACGGGAGGCGGCATAAGGCACGCCGCCCCACTGCTCAATGATGGGGAGCCGTTTCTGGTGCATAACGTGGACATAATTTCAAACCTGGATATTGAGGCATTTTATGAAGCCCATATGGCGGCATCAATCTCAACAGACACTCCTTTGGCCACGCTGCTTGTGAGCGAAAGGGAGACATCAAGGTATTTCCTCTTTGATGCTGAGAACAACCTTGTGGGATGGATGAACAAATTGTCGGGAGAAGTGAAATCTCCATATGGGG
>JAFOER010000048.1 GCA_017380095.1 Bacteroidales bacterium | reverse complement strand
GTGCGGTTAGTGAGGTTGTTCGTGTGGTGGCCCGGAGGGATCAGGCATTGATGCCGGGGGCACCGGGTTTGGGGTTGTTGGTGGTGAAGCCTTTGGTGAGTTTGTTGAACCTGTAGAGGAACAGCACTGCCGCGAGCATAAGGCCAACGAGCAGGCCGAGCCATATTCCTACAGGGCCGAGACCAAATGTGGTGCCGGCTATGTAAGCAAATGGGATACCTACAATGTAGTAGGAGAATATTGATGTAACCAGAGGCCATTTAACGTCGGCGAGGGCCCTAAGGGATGCCAGGGCGGAGAGCTGTATGGCATCAAAGAGCTGGAATGCGGCGGCAACGTAAAGGAGTCTGGCGGCAATCTCAACCACCTGTGGGTCTTTTGTGAAAATGAGCGGAATCAGGTCATTGAACAATATGAACGTAATGCCGGCCAATGCCATAAGTGCTATGCTTATATGTGAGGCTGCAAACCCGGCCTTGCGGGCATCTGCCAGGCGTCCTTCGCCGTATTGGTGTGATACCCTTATTGTTGCGGCCACTCCTACACCCTGGGCAACCATAAATGAGAATGTTATGATTGTCTGGGATGCCTGGTGCGCGGCCATTGCAACCGCACCGAACCACCCCGCCATAATTCCTGCAAGGCTGAATGTGGTAACCTCTATCAAACCCTGGAACGATATCGGGAAGGAAGTTTTCATAACCTCCATAAACTGTTTCATGTTAAGTGCACTGAGGCGGATGTCCCCCAAATATCTCCTGTACAGTTTTCCCGACAGAAGTATGACAATTCCTATTCCCAGCATTGCGCAACGGCTGATGAAGGTTGCCCACGCAGCACCCTCTACACCCATTGGGCGGATGCCGAAATGTCCGAAAATGAGCACCCAGTTGAGGAAAATGTTGAGAATGTTGCAGAATACCGTGATGTACATTGTGTACTTGGTGTTTCCTACACCCTCAGTGAGAGCCCTTATCACATAAAAGATTACAAACGGGGCCAGGGAATATACCATAATCCTGTAGTATTCCTTGGCGTACCCCAGGATAGCAGGGTCCTGCCCCATGTGGTCCATAAAGGGTATAACTGCAAACATGATTGCCATTATGGCAATGCACATCAGTGCGTCCAGCAACAGGCCGTTGGTAAAGTATTCGGATACTTTTTTGTGCTCGCCCCGTCCAAAGCTCTGGCCTATGAAAGGTATTGTTCCCTGTGTAAAGCAGGTGCAGAAAACAAGCCCTATTGAAAACAGGGCGTTTGCAAATCCCACTCCTGCAAATTGGCCTGTACCCAGTTGCCCTACCATTATGTTGTCGGCGAACTGTACAATTATCTGGCCGGCCTGGGTAATCATTACCGGGATGGCAAGAGATAGGTTTCGCCTGTAAAAAGGTATATAACTTTTAATATTCATTCCAATCCGTTCAAAGGGTTGCAAAGGTAGGTAATTTTTGCTAAATTCGCGTTCATAAATACTAATGCATAAATTTATGGAAAATAACTACTTGGAAGTTGCCCAGCAGTGGTTGGGCGCTGATTATGACGAGCAGACCCGCAAAGAAGTGAAGGACCTTATGGACAACAATCCTAAAGAGCTTGAGGAGAGTTTCTACAGGATGCTTGAGTTCGGTACAGGCGGTTTGCGCGGAATCATGGGCGTAGGTACAAACAGAATGAACAAATATACAGTGGGTATGGCAACACAGGGCGTTGCAAACTACCTTAAACAGTGCTATAAGGATCTTCCTCAGATCTCGGTTGCAGTTTCATTTGACAGCCGTAACAACAGTGCATATTTTGCACAGATTACTGCAAATGTATTTGCTGCAAACGGCATTAAAGTATATCTGTTTGATTCATTGCGTCCAGTACCTGAGTTGAGCTACTCTATCCGTCACCTCAAATGCCAGAGCGGTGTAATGGTTACAGCTTCACACAACCCTAAAGAGTACAACGGTTACAAGGCTTACTGGGAGGATGGTGCTCAGGTAACTGCCCCTCACGATACTAACATCATTGACGAGGTTAGAAAAATCACCTCTCCTGCTCAGGTTAAATTCACAGGCGGTGAGGAGAACATTCAGATGGTAGGCGCAGATGTTGACGAGGCTTACTTGAACGATGTTTCAACCCTTCTTCTTTCACCTGAGGCAGTTGCAAAACATGCAGACATGAAGATGGTTTACACTCCTCTTCACGGAACAGGTATCACCCTTGTACCTAAGATCATGAAGAGAATGGGCTTCACCAACCTTTCACTTGTAGAGGCACAGGTAGAGAGCAACGGTGACTTCCCTACAGTAAAATCACCAAACCCTGAGGAGAACTCTGCTCTTGAGATGGCAGTTGCACAGGCTGAGGAGATTGGAGCAGACCTTGTAATGGCAACAGACCCTGATGCAGACCGAGTAGGTATTGCAATTAGGGACAATGAGGGCAAGATTACCCTTTTGAACGGTAACCAGACTGCTTCCCTTCTTACTTACTACCTTCTACAGCGCTGGAGCGAGCTGGGCAAGCTCAATGAGAACACTTACATTGTAAAAACAATTGTAACAACCGAGCTTATGGCTGCTATGGCCAAGAAGTACGGCGTAAAATGTTACAACGTTCTTACAGGTTTCAAACATATTGCAACTATTGTAAGGGAGAACGAAGGCAAGGCTACATTCATTGGTGGTGGCGAGGAGAGCTACGGTTACAATGCCGGCGAGTTTGTAAGGGACAAGGATGCGGTTATCACTTGTGCTTTGGTGGCAGAGTGTGCTGCATGGTGTGCTGAGCAGGGCAAGACCCTTTACCAGTTGCTTCAGGACATCTACGCTGAGTACGGAATGTACAAGGAGTCTCTACTTTCACTTACAAAGAAAGGCAAGGCAGGTTTGGAGGAGATTCAGGCAATGATGGCTTCTTACAGGTCAAACCCTCCAAAAGAGTTGGCAGATTCTCCAGTTGTTAAAGTAATTGACTACAACAAACCTGAGGAGACAGGCCTTCCTAAATCAAACGTGCTTCAGTTCTATATGGAGGATGGCGCAGTGGTATCTGTACGTCCAAGCGGTACTGAGCCTAAGATCAAGTTCTACTTTGGTGTTACAGGCGCAGATTGCGATGCCAAGATAGCAGCACTTAGAAAAGAGTTTGAGTAATAATTTTCAACTATAAATCATGTTGGGAAAACAATTTTTCAATAGAGCTGCTGCGGCAGCTCTATTGCTGTTGATAATGATGCCGGCCTCAATGTTTTCATACGGTGGGTATAAAGGCAAATCGTACAAGCAGTACAAACATAACTATCCGTCTCAGGAAAAGATTGACAGACAGGTAGATTCTGTATTCCGCAAACTTTCCACAAGGGAGAAGATTGCCCAAATAATGATCATTGAATTCTCTTCAGAAGAAAAGGGGAAGAAACTTGCAATGCAGAAAAGGCTTATCCAGAAGGAGAAGATAGGCGGCCTCATTCCTATGAATGATGTACTCATTCCTGCAATGAAAAGGATGAACCAGCTCAACAAGTGGGCAAAGATTCCTATGATTGTGGCCATTGATGCCGAGTGGGGTGCCAGCATGCGCTGGAAAGAGATTCCGGCTTTCCCGCGCTTCATGCAGCTGGGTGCCCTCAGCAGCGATTCGCTCGTATACGAGATGGGCAGGCAGATTGGTATGGAGTGCCGTGAACTGAAAATGCATGTTAACTTTTCTCCCGATATAGATATCAACAATAACCCTAATAATCCTGCTATCAACACCAGATCTTTCGGTGAGGACAAGGAGAAGGTTGCGCAGTACGGTATTGCCATGATGCGCGGTATGCGTGACGGCGGTATTGCCGGTTCTGCAAAACACTTCCCGGGACACGGTGATACAGATGTTGACTCGCACTTGGGGCTTCCGGTACTTCCTTTTACCAAAGAGAGGCTGGATTCCCTTGAGATGTACCCGTTCAGGAAACTGGTTGTTGATGGAGTTGAGATGGTGATGGTTGCACATTTGAGCATACCTGCACTGGATCCGTCGGGAACACCGTCTTCAATTTCAAAACCTATAGTAACAGGTTTGCTCAGGGAGAAGATGGGTTATGACGGTATCATCTGTACAGATGCCCTGAATATGGATGGTGTTGCAAAGGAGAGTGGTCTGGAGAAGAAAGATATTCCGCTTGCGGCTTATAAGGCCGGCGCAGACCTGCTCCTTATGCCGGAAGATGTTGAGAACTCAATTACCGTTATTGAGAAGGCCCTCAAACGTGGCGAGATTACTATGGAGGGGCTCAATATGAGGGTGAAGAAAATGTTGGCCCTTAAAGCCCGCCTTGGAGTGTTTGACAAAAGTTATGACCCTTATGTGGACATTGATGCTTTGACTGATTTTACAGACCAGGAAATTATACGCACTGAGACTACCCTTATGGAGCTTAAACTTGATCTCATCAAGCGTATTGCCAAAGAGTCCATGACCCTCCTTTACAATGACAACTCTGCCGGATACGGTGTTCCTGTTTCATTTGAGGGTAAAAAAGTGGCATATGTAGGTTACAAAAATCCACAGTTGGGACACGAGTTTGGTGCCATTGCAAAACGTTACGGTCAGGTTGATACAATTCTTTTGGGTAATGACGCTTCAATTGCAGCCCTCAGGGAGGCAAAGAACAGGTTGAAGGACCATGACCTTGTAATAATTGGTTTCAACCAGACCGACCAGCGCCCCCACAAGAACTATGCAATTAATGTGGAGGACGTGAACTTCATTACCGACTGGGCAAAGGAACAGCCTATGATTGCCGTATATCTTGGTTCTCCATATGCACTTACCCGCATCCCGGGCCACAAGAACTTTACAGCACTGCTGCTCGGTTACATCAATACCCAGGTGAACAACTTTGCTGCAGCACAGGCAGTTTTTGGAGGCATTCCAATAAAGGGTGTCCTTCCGGTAACCGCTGCATCGTTCAAGGTAGGGGAGGGTATCCATATTCCCGACAGATACAGGGAGGAATACAACCATTTTGTGGGTTCAAAGGCTGATTCACTCTCAATGATACCTTATGACATGAAGGAGAACAGTGCGTATCTGACAGTAGTACCACAGGTAGTTGAACTTAT
>JAFOER010000006.1 GCA_017380095.1 Bacteroidales bacterium | reverse complement strand
AGGAACCTGTTGCAGCGGAGTTCCTCCTTAAGTATCTCACCCCTCTCATACTGTTTCCACAGCCCCTGGTTTATAACCTCATACCTCTGGAAAAACTCCTCCTTGTCCGTAACCCCAAACAAATGCGGCAGCTGCTGGGAATCAACAAGCTTGAACAGCGCAGTCTTGGCATTTTTGTCAAAATCCCACAGGGTGCGGTCGAGGTCGAAAAGGAAAAATCTGTAGTTCTTCTTGCCCATATCTCCTCTTCCCGACAATTATTTGCAGTAATACTCTATCATCTTCTCAATTGCCCTCTGGCAAACGGGGCAGAACCCGTGGGCCTGGTTGGTCTTCATCCTGCAGTCCATTACAGGACGGTAGATACCCTTGGCCATATATCCGCCACCCTCGTAAACACCAATTGTGACGTTGTCCTTTTTATCAGAAAGAGGTGCTGTAGGTACGGCAGTGCCTGCAGGGAGCATATCTTTCCATTTCTTGTCAAACTCTACCAATGTTGTGATGTTCGGCTCCCAAGGTTCAATCTTTATATTGTAGAACTCCTCATAAGATGTGCTGGAATCGTAGTACTCGTCACCCAACCCTGCAAAACTATGCCCGAATTCGTGCACAAACACCTCAAGGGCCCAAGGGCAGTCGCTTGCACTCAATCCATAGAAATTGTAGATTCCCCCACCGCCATATTTTTCATTGTTTACAATAACATACAGGGCATCGTATGGGGCAGCGGTTGCAATCTGGCATATTGTTTTCTGGTTCTGTGCTGTGAGGTAGCGGTCGCTGCGGAATGTGTAGAAGTTGGAATTGGCAACTGTCTTCTTCCATACCCCCTCGTGAGGGATATCTGTACCGCTCTCTTCAGATATGGATTCCACTGCCCAGATATTGAAATCCTCCTTATGCCTGTTGTAAGGGGGCATTGTAAACATATAATCTGCAAAACGGCGTGCATCTGCAAGGAATTTCTCCATCTGCTGTGCTGTATACCCCTCTGCAATGAAAAGGAGGTCTACCTTGTTGGCAGGATCACCGCTGTACATTATGCGGCTTACCTTAAAGTTGTTTGCAACCTCATGGCTTATAAGTTTGTCTGCAGGGTCTATTGTAACCGAGAAGATCTCGTTATGCAGACCGGTAGCCTTTACCCTCTCAAAAACTTTCAGCACCACTTTCTCCTTGGGGAAAGGGATAACATACGAGCTGTTGAATGCCTGAGGGGTTGTGAGGGCATCTGCAGTGGTCCTCCACTCCTGGAACAGTGTGTTGAACCCTTTTGAGTAGATGGCCTCACCGGATGGCGTCTGAACCTCCATAAAATACTCGCCGTATCTGAAAGGGTCTATAAGGTTGGTCTTGGAACCGCTCCAGGCACCCTCTTTGGTGAGCCCTTCAAGGAATATCTTCTGGTAAGAGGCATCTCCTGCAAAGGTGAGGTCTATCCTCAACCTGTCGGGAGTAAAGTATGTTTCATACTGCGCATTTTGCGCAAATGCCGCAACACATACTATGATGGCTGCGGCAAATGACATAAGTTTCTTCATAAATTATTTTCCTACATAGTTCTGAGGAGTGATTACAAGAATCTCCTGTTTAACGGCGTCGCTTACGTTAAGCTCCTTTACAAACTCCTGGATGCTCTCTTTTGTGATGCCTGCATTTCCGCGGGTAAGGGCTTTAAGAGCCTCGTATGGGTTAGGATAGCCCTCACGGCGGAGAACTGTCTGGATACCCTCTGCAACAACTGCCCAGTTTGCCTCAAGGTCGCGGTCCAAGGCAGCTTCGTTAAGGATAAGTTTGCCCAAACCTTTCTTCAATGACCTTAGCGAGATGATTGAGTGAGCCAACGGAACACCTACGTTCCTTAGAACGGTAGAGTCTGTAAGGTCTCTCTGTAGGCGTGAAATAGGAAGCTTGCCTGCAAGGTGTGCATAGATTGCATTTGCAATACCAAAGTTACCCTCTGCATTCTCAAAGTCAATAGGGTTAACCTTGTGAGGCATTGCAGAAGAACCAACCTCTCCAGCTTTGACTTTCTGGCGGAAATACTCCATTGAGATGTATGTCCACATGTCACGTGCAAGGTCTATAAGGATAGTGTTTATACGCTCAAGGTTGTGGAAAAGGGCAGCAAGGTTGTCGTAGTGCTCAATCTGGGTTGTAGGGTATGAACGTTTCAAGCCCAGTTTGCCCTCAACGAATGATGCTGCAAACTTGTTCCAGTCAATTGAAGGATACGCAAAGTTGTGTGCATTGAAGTTACCTGTTGCGCCACCGAATTTTGCTGAGTAAGGAACCTGCTCCAAAAGTCTCAACTGCTCTTTAAGACGTGCAACAAACACGTAGATCTCTTTGCCCAAACGGGTAGGGGATGCAGGCTGGCCGTGGGTGTGTGCAAGCATTGAAACATTCTCCCACTCCTTTGCAAAACCCTCAAGAATATCAATAACCTCGTTCAAGGCAGGCATATAGGAATCCCTTATACCCTCAAGAAGGCTCAATGGAACAGATGTGTTGTTGATATCCTGTGAAGTAAGGCCAAAGTGTACGAACTCGCCGTATTTCTCAATGCCAAGTTTCTTGAACTCATCCTTGATGAAGTACTCCACAGCCTTTACATCATGGTTGGTAACCTTCTCAATATCCTTAACCTTCTGTGCATCCTCGCAAGAGAAGTTCTCGTAGATGGCCCTCAATTTTGCAAAATCTGCTGTAGGGAAACTCTTCAACTGCTCCAAAGGAAGCTCGCAAAGGGCAATGAAATACTCAATTTCAACCCTTACCCTATATTTTATAAGAGCGTACTCAGAAAAGTACTGGCTCAAATCTTCAACCTGTTTGCGGTATCTTCCATCTATTGGAGATACTGCCATTAATGCGTTATTTGACATAGCGTTGTGTTACAATAAAAAATTTGGTGGTAAAGATACAAAAAAGCGGTAAAATTTTTGTAAATTTGTTAGGATATATTTTTACAAACAGCATTGGATATGGAAAACGAAAGAATTATAATTGAAACAGACGGTGATCTTGAGGCTGTTGCATCGGTTACAGCAACAGTAAATGCAAATGGAGAACTTGTAGTTGAGCATGATTTTGAGGATTATGAAGATGAGGGCAATAACTTTACAAAAACCGCAACTGTAGAGAAGGAGGAGGCCCTCAAAATGGCAGAATCACTTGCCGTTGAAGTAAAGGATCTTCCCGATGAACTTTATGACGAGTTTGGCGAAATGGCAGGTGTAGGTGTACCTTCAGATGCAGAGTGCGTCTTTGCAGATATCCTTGATTTTATCCTCGACTGCGGGGCAAAATACAGTTTGAAATAATTTCCTGAACATATGAGAATTTACAGATATATACTTGCTGCAGCAGCGGCATTGGCACTTGTGTGCAGTTGTACAACTGAGAAATCACAGAAACCCCAGAACGTAATTTATCTTATTGGAGACGGTATGGGATTTGGAGCGGTTTCATCACTCCTTCTGTCCCAGGATGGGGAGACGGGGTTTGAGATGGCACCTGTCATTGGCCTTAATGAGACCCAGTCTGCAAACAACTATGTTACCGATTCCCCTGCCGGAGGAACCGCATTGGCAACAGGTACCCGTACCTGCAACGGTTTTCTTGGTGTCGGTCCCGACAGCGTACAGCTTGAGAGCGTACTAAAAAAGGCTCAGACAATGGGCAAGAAGACCGGTATTGTGGTAAATACAACCCTTACCGAGGCCACTCCAGGTGCATTCTATGCCGGTGTCACTTCCCGTTCAATGAGCTATAAGATAGCAGAGCAGTTCTGCGAAAGTGGTGTGGATGTAGCTGTAGGAGCAGGCCTTTCTGTATTCATCAACCGCCCCGATTCCGTAGACCTTACAGCAACCCTCATAAATAAAGGTTACGATGTATATCTCGACTGGAAATCTGTACTGAATACGCAGTCGGAGAAGTTTGTGGGTATCCTTGAGATGGGGGACGTACACCGCCGCAACAAGTCTTCCAACAAAACTGCAGGAGCCGCAGACGGTGCAGAGGTTTGCCTTGCTGCAAAACTTGCCGCAGAGGCCTCTGACGGCGATACAACCCGTTTCTCCGAGCCTGCAGAATATCTTCAGAAGGCAACTGTAAAAGCCATAGAACAATTGGAAAAGAATGCTCCAAAAGGATTCTTCCTTATGATAGAGAGTGCCATCATAGACGGTTACGGACACAACAACGATTCAGATGGTATGATTGAGGAGATGCAGGAGTTCGACCGTACGCTCAAGGCACTTGTAGCGTATGTGAAAGAGCATCCAAATACCCTTTTGGTGGTAACAGCAGACCACGAGACCGGCGGAACAGGTGTAGGGTACAAGAGCCATCCGGTAAATGCACCGGAGGGAATGAAACTCACTTTCAGCACCAAAGGGCATACCGGAACCGTTGTCCCAATCTTTGCATACGGAGCCGGGGCTGAAAAATTTGCCGGTATCTTCCAGAACCGGGAATTGCCGGGTATGATTGAGGAGCTGATGAAATAGTCCGCTCTCCAATTATCTCAGACACTCCCAAAGTTTCACGCACTGCACGGCCTCTTTTACGTCGTGCACCCTTATTATGTCGGCTCCTAGGAGGAGCGCCTGGAGATTGAGGGCTGCGGTACCGCAGAGGGCTTCGTCGGGAGTAATGCCAAGAGGGCGCCAGATCATCCCTTTGCGGGAGATTCCCACAAGGAGCTTCCTCCTTTTGCCGTGGGATTCCTCCAATGAGGATACTATACGGGGCATTCCTTTGAAAAGGGTGTAGTTCTGCTCCAGGTTCTTGGCAAATCCGAACCCCGGGTCTATGATGAACTCTTCTATCCCGTATTGGGCTGCCCGCTCCTCAAATTCCCGGAAGTATTCAGTTACCTCCTCCACAACCCCATTGGGGTAGTGGCACATCTGCTGCATGGTCTCCGGAGTGCCCCTTTTGTGCATTGCAATGTAGGGGAGCCCCAGTTTTCCCACTGTGGGGAGCATCTGGAGGTCATCCTCCCCGGCGGAGATGTCGTTTACCGTAAAATTGCCAATCATGTCATATCCCCTGCGGACAATCCCGCTGCGGAAGGTGTCTATTGAGAATCGTACATCCTCCCCATAAACGGTTTTTGTTCCCTGGAACTTCTTCCCCGCAACTTCCAGTGCCACCTTAAGGTATTCCCACTCCTGCTCCTCCGTTACCGGAGTGCTCCCAGGGCGGGTTGAGCATGCCCCAAGATCCAGGATGGATGCCCCCTGGCAGATCATCTCCTCCATCTGTTTTTGGATTTCGTCTGCCGCGGTGAACCTGCTTCCGCTGAAGAAGGATTCCCGGTTCACATTTATGATACCCATTACCTGTGGGGTTTTACGTGTTGTCATATGCTCAATATTTTTGTGGGAATGCTTATTATTTGACAAAAGTAAAAAGTATTTTTCTCATTTTATTGTATATCTTTGTTTATTGTACAAATTGGAATTGATATGTTGATTGTTCTGGAAGGTCTTGACGGTGCAGGAAAAAGCACCCAGGTAAAATTGCTTAAGGAGTATCTTATTGGTAAAGGGGTGAATTTGAGATATCTCCATTTTCCCCGTTATGATTCACAGCCGTACGGCGAGCTTATAGGCAAATATTTGCGTGGAGATTTCGGGAGCATTGAGCAGGTGCACCCGCAGATAGTGGCACTCCTTTTTGCCCTTGACAGGATGGACGCTTCCGCTACCGTAAGGGAGTGGCTGGCGGCCGGTGATTGCGTGCTGCTTGACCGTTATGTCTATTCCAACATTGCATACCAGTGCTCAAAAATAATGATGCAGCCTCAGTTTGCCCAGAACCGTGAGGAGCTGGCCAAGGAGTTGCGCAACTGGATTTTTGATACTGAGTACGGCAAATACGGCATTCCAAAGCCTGATCTGAATCTCTTCCTTAACGTGCCTATAGAGTTTGTGGATTCCAAACTCAAGGAGAGCCGCAGCGGCGATGATGACCGCGATTACTTGAACGGCAAGGCAGACATCCACGAGGCGGACATCAGGTTCCAGATGTCGGTGAGGGAGATTTACCTGCAGCAGACAGAGATGGATCCGGGTTTTGTAAAGGTATGCTGCGAGGATGCACAGGGGAAAATGTTGCCTCCGGCACAGATCTTTGAAAATATAAAGGAGCAGGTGGACAAACTCTTTTAATACATAGGGAAATGAAAATCATAAGGGCAATATGCAGATTTGCTTTTGGAATCCTGTTTGTGCTTTCGGGGTTCCTGAAGGCTGTTGACCCTGTTGGTACTTCACTTAAAATAAAGGAGTATTTTGGGGCGTTCCATATGGATTTCCTGGATTTCCTTTCTGTCCCTTCCGGAGTTCTTCTCACAACGGCGGAGTTTCTCGTGGGGGTGGCAATCCTCAAAGGGTTGAGGATACAGCTGTTCTCCAAAATAGCCCTTGGTTTCATATCATTCTTTACACTTCTTACCCTATGGATAGCAATTGCCAATCCTGTAAGCGATTGC
Source organism: Bacteroidales bacterium (assembly GCA_017380095.1). Taxonomy (GTDB): domain Bacteria; phylum Bacteroidota; class Bacteroidia; order Bacteroidales; family UBA932; genus Egerieousia. The sequence goes on along the minus strand of JAFOER010000006.1, from coordinate 45,263 downwards.
GGATGTTTTGGTGAGGCGATTCACCTGAGCAATACCGGAACGTTCATAAAGAACCTCTTTTTGCTTGTGGCTGCACTGGTGGTGTTTTTCCAGAGGAAAAGGTTTGTGCCAATTGCCAAGCCCAAGATTGAATGGGGGTATCTTTCACTTTACGGAGTGCTCCTGTTGTCACTTCAGATTTACACTCTGGGCAATATACCACAGATAGATTTTGGCATATACAAACCGGGAACGGACCTCATTGCATCGCAGCAATCAATGCAGGAGCGTGAATATGAAACCGTTCTTGTATATTCAAAGGATGGTGAGGAAAAGGAGTTCAATCTGGAAAATCTTCCCGACAGCACCTGGACATTTGTTGATGCCCGCAACATCCTTGTAAGCGGGGCAGAGGGGGATGCCAGTTCCAACCTTTCATTTATTGATGCACAGGGGAATCCTTCGGGTGACGGTATTCTTGAGGCAGATGGGCCGGTTTTTCTTGTTTCCGTTTATAATGCCGGCAGACTGGATACAGCAGATGTGTACACAATAGCGGCACTGGCAGATACCCTGCAGCAAAAAGGTGTGGAACTTTACATTGTAAGTTCAAATTCTGCAGAACAGACAGAGGAGCTTTTTGCGGGATTTGAAATTCTCTATTCCGACTATAAGGCAGTTATCTCTTTGAACCGCTCAAACGGTGGCCTTACCTATATAAATGACGGCATCGTTGTAAAGAAATGGGGGAGAAGGAGCTATCCTGCAGCGGAGATTGGGAAAATTCTTGCAGAAGATCCTGAAACCATAACAGCCACAACCCAGATAGATGAAAGGCTGTTTGCAGAGATATCCCTGTTTGTAATACTCTTCCTTATAGTTATAATCAGATTTTTCTCAAAGATAATCTATAACGGTCGCAAGGCTGCCGCTACTTCTTGAACATGCCAAATGTGTAGGTGAAACTCACGCTGAATATCTCCTGCAGCTGAACTTTCTTGGTCATTATCGTCTCGTTCTTCTCATTTACCCTGGTGGTGGCTATGAGGACGTTGTCATCGTAGATAAGGTTGGTCCTGATACCTGTAGTGAGGTATTTGTTGAGTATATAAGTAAGCTGCATATCCCAGTTTACCTGAATGTTCTCCGGATTGTGAAGATAATCGGAGAAGAGGGTAAGGGTAGATGTGGCTTTAAGTGTCTTGAGCAGGTTCTTGTTGAGCGAAGCCTTTATCTGGGCACCCAGCTCCCACCTTACTGCCTCGTGTTTCTTGTTACCGTATTTGGCCCTGAAAGCGGAGTCAGCAACACATACTATTACGGCATTTCCGGTCAATGGGGCAATGTTCACGGAAAGTTCCTTTCCGTTGCCCGGTTTGTAGTCGATACCCAGAGCCAGTGACGTATATGCCGGCGCAAGGAATTTGGATACTTTCTTTGAGGTTATGACGCTTTCTTTGTGCCCATCCTTTATTACCTGGGATTTGCTGTACTCAAATCCTGGGGAGAACTGCGACCTGAAGTTGAAGTTGGCAGAAAAATAGAGCTTGTTGATTGCCTTATAGCCCCATTTGCTGTCAATTACAATTTTGTCATTGCTCTTGCGGTAACCGTCTTCAAAGGATTGCAGGAAGCCGTATGCAAGCTGTACCCTGTTGTCCCAGAACATGCTTCCCTTGGCATAGTTGGCGTTGGCATTTACAAAGGTATTCAATGCTACGGAACCGGATCCTCCGGCTGCCCAGTTGGTAAGTGAAATCTGCGAGAATCCCAGCTCTGTCTGCATACCGTTGGTCCAGAATTTTGGAGGAGTCACAGGCTCATAGTTTATGGTAGGAACCACAAACTGCGAGCCTATAATCCTGCAAAGTTCCTGTGCCGCATTCAAGTTTGAGAGGTTCATGGTATCCTTTACCTGTGCACGCAAGGAGAGTGATGCTGCAAACAGCAACACAAGTGAAACAAAAAGGAATCTTAACGCTCTCAATCTCATTGTTATTCGTTTTCAAGGACATCGTCTGAGTTGTATTTGTAACCCATACGTTTGCCTGTCCTCATTTTTGCACTCTCTATTTTGGCATTTATCTGTTCTACGCTTGCAACTTTTACAAGGTCGAACGGCGGAACAAGAAGGTCGAAAGACAATGAGTACAACATTGCCGATTCAACAAAATTCACAAGTTCCTCCTTGGTGAGGTCTACCTTTCCGAAAGAGGAAATCTTCTGCCTGCTCTGGCGTTTTCCCTCCACAAAGAACTTCTTGTCCTTGTTCACGAACATCCTTGCAACAAGATATCCCAAATCCTCGTTCCTGCTGAACTTCAAGGAGTCTGAAAGGAAGTTGTATACACTTATAACACCGCAGTAGGTGTTGTAAGGCGATTCCTTGGAATAGCTGTTTTTCCAGATTGCATGATCCCTGTCAAACTGGAAAATGTCTGTATGCATACTGAAAACCAATACATCATCTGCAAACTTGAGTTCTGCCTCATATTTGCCCCTGTCCCTGTATTCAAGTCTTATCTTCTTGTTCTTCTCAGACTCTGAAAGGATGTCGGTAAGGTCGTTGCTTATCTCGCTCAACACCTCTTTAAGTTCGTTGAAAACCTCAAGCGACTGCGAGTAGATGCAGGATTTGATGTAGGCTTTCTCCTGAAGCCCCTTAAGTATCAGCTGTTGCTGGTTCGGTAAAGGATCTGCTGCCATAAATGTTCTGTATGTTTGTTTAGTATGATCTTGCAAAAATTACTCTCTGTTTTGAAGGCTTGCCTGAGTAGATGCACTTGCCCTCTTCCATAATTACGTTTGTATCAAGAGGAATGCAACGGATGGTTGCTTTAGTCTCCTCCTTTATTCTCTCCTCTGTCTCAGGAGTTCCGTCCCAGTGGCACAAAAGGAATCCACCCTCCTCAATCTTCTCCTTGAACTCCTCCCAGGTGTCAACCTGAATGGTTTTTGCTGCCCTGAAATCCAAAGCCTTCTGGTAGATGTTTGCCTGAATCTCATCCATAAGGGCATTGATTTTTGCCTCTGCACCCTCAAGCTGCATAGACTCCTTTGTAAGGGTATCCCTGCGTGCAACCTCAATTGTGCCGTTGGCAAGATCCCTCGGACCCATTGCAATCCTTACCGGAACACCTTTAAGCTCCCACTCTGCAAATTTGAAGCCGCTTCTCAGGTTGTCCCTGTCGTCAATCTTCACAGAAAGTCCAAGGCTCTCCAAACCTTTCTTCAACTCCTCCATCTTCCCGATAATTGCAGCATGCTCCTCGTCTGTCTTGAAGATAGGAACCATAACTACGTGTATAGGAGCCAATTTTGGAGGAAGAACAAGACCGTTGTCATCTGAGTGTGCCATGATAAGGGCACCCATAAGGCGGGTTGAAACACCCCATGATGTTGCCCATACATACTCCAAGGTACCCTCTTTGCTTGCATATTTCACATCAAAAGCTTTTGCAAAGTTCTGGCCAAGGAAGTGTGATGTACCTGCCTGAAGGGCTTTTCCGTCCTGCATCATTGCCTCAATGCAATAAGTGTCAAGGGCACCGGCAAATCTCTCGTTTGCAGATTTCTTTCCTACCACTACAGGAACTGCCATGTACTCCCTTGCAAATTTTGCATACACATTTACCATTTTTTCTGTCTCCTCAATAGCCTCCTCTTTTGTAGCGTGTGCTGTATGGCCCTCCTGCCACAAGAACTCTGCGGTTCTGAGGAACAGACGGGTTCTCATCTCCCATCTTACCACATTTGCCCACTGGTTGCAAAGGATTGGAAGATCCCTGTATGAGTTGATCCAGTTTTTATATGTATTCCAGATGATGGTCTCCGATGTAGGCCTTACAATAAGCTCCTCCTCAAGTTTAGCGCTAGGGTCAACTACAACGCCGTTTCCCTCAGGGTCAACCATAAGGCGGTGGTGTGTAACCACTGCGCACTCTTTTGCAAATCCCTCAACGTGCTCGGCCTCCCTGCTCAGGAACGATTTTGGTATGAACAGCGGGAAGTATGCGTTCTGGTGTCCTGTCTCCTTGAACATGGTGTCAAGCTGGTGCTGCATTTTCTCCCAAATTGCATAACCGTATGGTTTGATTACCATACAACCTCTCACTGCAGAGTTCTCTGCCAAGTCTGCCTTTACAACAAGGTTGTTGTACCACTGAGAGTAATTCTCTTCTCTTTTTGTAACCTCTTTAGCCATTATATTGTTGTTTTATTTTTCTGATTGGAACAATTTTTGATATATTCGCATATATAATGAACGACAAAAGTACAAAAAATATATAAAACACAGGAGGTAAAAATGAAAAACAGGAGCTTATTTGTTTTATTGGCAGCAGTTTTGCCTTTGTTCTCTTGTGGTACGGTGGGCTATTCATCCCTGCAGGGGGGAGGACAATTCAAAAACAGCATCTACTACACTCCAGGGAGCAGAAGTTCCGCAGTGCAGATTGCACAGCAGGAGGAACCTGCAGCGGTACAGCAAACGCAGCAGGGACCGGCATCCGATACCAGAACAGTTTATGTTGGAGAAGCCAATGAGGTAAACATAAATTATGAGCCGGGTGCATCATACACCATAATGGATGATGATGAGAGCTATGCAGCCCGTTTGAGGAAGTTCGATTCCCCTACCTATACAGTAAACATCAATTTTGTTGAGCCGTACTGGTGGGATGTGGATATGTGGTGGTACGGACCAAGATGGCATTGGTACACTCCAAGCTGGCACTGGCACTCCTATTGGCACAATCCTTGGCGCAGCCATTGGTACAGCCACTGGTACGGCCATTGGTATGATCCGTGGTGGAGTACTCCAAGTTGGGCATGGCACAGCCATTGGTATGACCCGTGGTGGGGCCCTATACACCGCCCTATATATGCACCATGGCCTGGACACGGACCTGCAGGGGGACCAGGGTATCATCCCGGACACGGCAGACCAGGAAGGAATGTATATTATGGAAAAAGAGGTTCAGGCTCTACTTATAATGGGATAAACAGGGGTAGTGTTACAGCCGGAAAACCTGGAAATGTTGACGGCAGGAACCAGCAGGGAAGCGTTACCCGCAGGCCTTCAAGAAACCAGCAGGGCAATACCGGCCAGCAGAACGGCAGTGTGAAACAGCAGCAGAAGAGCCAGCAGCAGGGAAGCCAGCAGAACAGGAGCTCATACAACAGAAGCAGCAACTCCAATAACAGGAGCGGTTCATCATACAGCGGAGGTTCCAACAGGGGCAGTTACAGTTCTGGAGGAGCTACAAGATCGTCGGGAGGAGGATCTTCATACAGAAGGAGATAGGATACTTAAAAAAGAATGTCATGTTAAGAAAATTTATATTGGCCGGTGCAGCAATGTTTGCAGCTGCAGGTCTGTATGCCCAGAATGCATACGATGCGTTGAGGTTTTCAGAACAGTATGCGGAGGGCACTGCCAGAAGTGTGGCAATGGGTAATGCATTTGTGGCCGTTGGCGGAGATATGGGAGGCATTTCAATCAATCCTGCATCGAGTGCAGTGTACAGGTATTCCGAGTTCATGTTTACCCCTACCGTTACGGTTGCAGGTATGGAATCTGATTACCTCGGTTTTTCCAGCTCTGCAAACAAGACAAGGGCGGGCGTTGCAAATTTCGGTTATGTAGGTTCATACTCTACAGGCAAGAATTCGGGCCTGGTAAGCTGGAGTGTAGGATTGCTGCTCAACAAGCAGAACAACTTTACCGGAGCACGAAAGGTGTACGGACAGACAGATGCCTCAAGCTGGCTTGCAAGCGTGGCTTACAATACAGACGGAATCTATGCCCCAAATATGGATTTCACAGACCATAATGACCCTTTCTACAGCAGCAATGCTTCCTGGAATTCAATTCTTGCATGGAATGCATCGTTGCTGGATACCCTTCCAGGTACGTCTGATTTGTATTATGCAGCAACTGAGAACCTTTACGGGAACGACATTACAGTAGGAGGAGAGTTGGCGCAGAGGTTCAATGCTGAGTCAGTGGGCAATGTGACTGAGGCTGTAATCAACTGGGGAGGCAATTTCTCTGACAAATTGTTTGTGGGTGTGAACCTTGGCATTCAGAGCATAATGTACAAATATGAGGAGATGATGCAGGAGGAGGCGCTCAACAGTTCAGATTTCCAGTCAGGTTTCAATTACTTTTCGTACGGATACAGATACAAGGCTACAGGTACAGGAATCAACTTGAAGGCAGGCCTCATTTATCTGCCGGCAAACTGGCTCAGATTGGGCGCAAGCATCTCTACCCCTACATGGATGTATCTTAGCGAGGAGTGGGAGAATGGTGTAAATTCAGAGTTCAGTGACGGTTACAGCCAGAGGATAATTTCTCCGTTGGGTACATATAACTACAGGCTCAATACCCCTTTCAGATGGAATGTGGGAGCCGCGGTGATGCTGGGCAGCAGGGGGGTGATAAGTGCAGACTATGAAAGTGTTGATTATACAAAGGCCAAACTGAAGGATGCCGATTATGAGTTCGGGTATGATGTGGAGAACAGTGATATCCGCAAACTGTTTGTAAAACAGGATATTTTCAGAGTGGGTGCAGAGATAAATGTTAATCCTGCATTTGCAGTAAGGGCAGGTTACCAGCACTATTCATCTCCTTATGCAGGTGACAGCAGCGAGGGGGAACGCAATATAGGTTCCATTGGTGCCGGTTATGTTTGGCCGTGCGGAGCAAGTGACCTGTTTGTAGACCTTACCTATCAGCAGTTGTTGAACAATCCGGAAGAGGGTTTTACCCTATATAATGACACAACCGTACCTGCGCCTGCAGGCATGTCAAAAATGAAGGGGTGGAAACTTCTTCTATCTGTAGGATTCAGATTCTAGAAAAGATATTGCATTTGGGCCTTCATTGAAAAGGAGGTCCAGGATGGTAAGATTTGGGACAAAGCCCTGCTTGTTGGTGAAAACCTGCCAGTAGGGCTTTTCAAGTTTAAGCCTTTCAAGCAGATGTGATTCCCTCTTGGGGTGTATTGATTCCCTGAAGTCTGAAATGTTGCGGGCAGTGAGCTCTTCAGCCCCTGGGAGGATGAAGTTCCCGTCTGTAAGGGTTATGGGGGTCCCAATTCCTGTCAGCTCACATATCTTGCGTGTGAGACGTGTGTTGAGGGCAAGGAGTGATTCCTCTCCAGAATCGAGTATTTCATAGATGTCATCCATATAGTACTCAAAGAAAGGGGATGACATATATGCTGCTTCAAGGGCCCTCTTGTGCTGGAGCAGCCATGGCTTGCTGTAGTCAATCTTAAGTTCAGATGTAGGCAGTTTGTGGCTGCTTGCACCATCTTCTTTTGCGGCACTCCTCAGAACAGGAAGTGTGAGAACAAGAAGCCCGTTGGCACCATTTATGTGACAACGGGTTCTGTATGACTGTTTCTGGTACATCTCCCCGCTCTCTATCTCAACTTTTGCCGAGTTTGCAATTACGGCAAAGTACTCAATGGGAGGGAAGTACGCTGTACTCAGCAGGGATGTCTCAAAAATCATTGCTCAAGTCTGTTATTCGTCTGCAACAGCTTTAGGATTGTATCTGATGATACCTCTCTTTGAGCGGGCAATGAAATCGAGGATTGTCCTCTTCTCCACGCTCTCCTCAAACTCCTCTTCAACCTTCTTGCAGGCTGCTGTAACGTTGAGGCCACTCATATAGATGGTCTTGTAGATCTCTTTGATCCTCTCAATCTGCTCTGTAGTGAAACCTCTTCTGCGCAAACCTACAATGTTGATGCCGCAGTAAGACAAAGGAAGTTTTCCTGCCATAGCGTATGGAGGTACATCTTTTCCTATGCGTGAACCGCCTGCAACCATTGCGTGTGTACCTATATTTGAGAACTGGTGTGCTGCAGATGCGCCGCCAATGATAGCCCAGTCGTCAACTTTGGTCTCGCCGGCAATACCTACATAGCTTACAAGGATACAGTTGTTTCCAACCTCGCAGTCGTGAGCCACATGCGCGTATGACATAATGAGGGTATTGCTTCCAATAACGGTCTTGCCTTTTCCGCTGGCTGCTGTACCCCTGTTTATAGTGGCGCATTCCCTGATTGTTGTGTTGTCTCCAATTTCCACATATGAAATCTCATTCTCAAACTTGAGGTCCTGAGGTATGGCTCCTACAACTGCACCGGGAAATACCCTGCAGTTTTTGCCCATTTTCACATAGTCATAGATGGTTGCATTTGGACCAATCTCGCAGTTGTCTCCAATCTCAACATTCTCTGCTATATAGCAGAAAGGATGAATTTTTACGTTTGCTCCAATTTTGGCATTTGGATGAACGAAAGAACTTTCCATAAATGTATTTTTATAAATTATTACTCTTTATTTTTAATTACCTGAGCTACCATATCGCTCTCGCATGCCAAAGTGTCCCCTATGTAGGCTTCACCGTGCATGAATGCGATTGATCTCTTGATAGGTTGTGTCATTCTTAGTTTCAATACAAGCACATCTCCCGGAACAACTTTTCTCTTGAACTTGGTGTTGTCTATTTTTGCAAAATAAGTGGAGTATTTTTCCGGCTCGTCCACACTATGAAGTACAAGGATTCCTCCAACCTGTGCCATGGCCTCTATTATAAGGACTCCCGGCATTACAGGTTCATCAGGAAAGTGGCCCTGGAAGAAACCTTCATTTACACCAATTGTCTTTATACCCACAATGTAGTCTTCTCCAATTTCGGTAATCCTGTCTACCATAAGGAACGGCGGACGGTGAGGAAGAAGTTTCTTTATCCCGTTGATATCTATTACAGGCTGGGCATTGGGATCGTATTTTGGTATATTGTTCTCCATATCTGTAATGGTTTAATTGTTTTTAGCGCTTTCCTTGATTATTTTGGCAAGTTGTGTATTTATGCCGTGTCCGGTCTTGTAACCGATTACTTTAGCTTTCAATGGTGCACCAACCAGTGCAAAGTCTCCCATGATGTCCAGCAGCTTGTGCCTTGCACACTCGTTTGAGAATCGCAGCTCAAGATGGTTGAGGTATCCCTCAGGAGCCCTCTCAAGTGAAGAGGTGTTGAATACACCTGCAAGGCGGTCAAGCTCTTCCTGCGGTACAGGGTGCTCAACAATCACGATTGCGTTGTCAAGGTCTCCGCCCTTGATGAGGTTGTTCTTGAACAGCGGCTCAAGCTCGTGGAAGAATACAAAAGTTCTGCAAGGGGCAATGTCCTTTGCAAAATCTGTAGTCTCATCCAGTCTTGCATACTGGTTGCCAAGAACCTTTGAGTTGTAGTCTATCATAAGGTCCACTGAGAAGTGGTCGTCAGGCATAATTATGATTTCAGAGCCTGTCTTCTCGTTCCTGTAAACGATCTTGTCCTTAAGTTCAAGATACTTTCTTGGGGCGTCCTGCTCAACAAGCCCGTCCTTGCATATTGCCTCAACGTATGGTTTTGCACTGCCGTCAAGGATAGGAACCTCCTGTGCATCAATTGATACAAGTGCATTGTCAATGCCAAGGCCGTTGAAAGTTGCCATAAGGTGCTCAAGGGTTGAAATCTTCACTTCCCCTTTCTCCAGTGTTGTACCTCTGGCGGTGGTGGTAACATAATCAACAAGAGCGTCAATGATGGCATCCTCGCCAATGTCAACCCTCTTGAATTTTATTCCGTGGTTTGCAGGAGCCGGTTCAAGAACCATTGTTACACTCCTGCCGGTATGAAGTCCTTTTCCTTTGAATGTATATTTACACTTTAGCGTGTGCTGTCTGTTGTTCATATATTGTTTTGAGGTATTAGGTTCAAAAATACAAATATAGTTATTTGTTCGGTAGTTTCCTAAACAAAGCATAACACTTGAGGTATTGCTTGTAGTCGAAGGCAGGGCTTCCCATAAGGGTTTCCCCCTCTTTCTTTGTGTTTCCAAGTATGCCCGCCTGAGCTCCAATGCTCGTTTTGTCATGTATTGTAAGGTGTCCTGCAAATCCTACCTGGCCTCCTATTATACAGCTTGCTCCAATCTTGGTAGAGCCTGCCACACCGCTCTGTGCAGCCATTACGGTATTCTCGCCTACCTCCACGTTATGGGCAATCTGAATGAGGTTGTCCAATTTTACACCTTTCTTTATGAGGGTAGTGCCCATGGTGGCCCTGTCAACAACGGTATTTGCGCCAATCTCAACATCGTCCTCAATTGTAACTATACCTGTCTGGGGAATTTTTTTATAGGAACCGTCCTCCCTTGGAGCAAATCCGAAACCGTCAGATCCTACCACCACATTTGCGTGAAGTATGCAGTTGTTTCCTATCTTGCAGCCGTCATAAATTTTCACACCGGGGTAAAGGGTGCAGTTCTCGCCAATTGTAACATCGTTGCCTATGTATACTTGAGGGTAGATTTGGGTATCCTTGCCCACCTTGCTCTTCTTCCCGACAAAAGAGAAATCTCCCAACCATACACCTTTTCCCAACTTGGCGCTCCATGCGCATTTTGAACTCCATGCGCGGCCGCTCCTCTTCGCTTTCTTTAGGGTGTTCAGAAGGTCAAGCAATGATGCCACAGCCTCGTATGCGTTGTCCACAAGGATAAGGGTAGGGGCTACAGGCTCCTTTGGCTTGAATGTTCTGTTTATGATAATTACACTTGCCTTGCAGGTGTAAAGGTGCTGCTCATATTTTGGGTTGGCAAGGAAACAGATGTTTCCGGGCTTTCCCTGCTCTATTTTTGCTACCGAAGAAACCTTTACGGTAGGGTCTCCAATAATTTCACCGTTGAAATGTTGTGCAATTCTTTCCGCTGTTACTTCCATAAGTATTATTCTCTGTATAACAAAGCAAAAATAGTAATAATTTGTGAGATAATTTGTTTTTAAACAATATTTTTTGTTCCTTTGCACTTGAAATGAAAGGCTTGAGGGTGACCGCGTGCGGTTGCCCTTTGTCATATTTGAACGATTATGATTACAGCAGAAGCATTGCACGGCGCCATAGCCGGATATCTGGCAGAGAAAGGTCTCTTCCTGGTAGATATTGAAATATCAAAGGACAATGACATCACAATTGCCATAGAGAGCAGTGAGGGTGATGTGAAGATTGAGAACTGTGTGGACATAGACCACATTGTGGCAGGTGTGTTCGACAGGGATGTTGAGGATTACTCGCTTACGGTAACATCGGCAGGTCTGGACCAGCCGTTCAAGGTACTGCAGCAGTATCAGAAATTTGTCGGGAGTGAGGTTGAGGTAGTTGTGAAGGGGGGAGGAAAAATGAAGGGAGTGCTTTCGTCTGCAACAGAAGAGGGTTTTGAGGTTACAGTGAGCAAGATGGTGAAGGTTGAGGGGAGCAAGAAGAAGGTTCAGCAGGATACTGTAACTGCATTTGCCTACGACGGGATAAAATCATGCAAGCCTGTCATCAAATTCAAGTAAAAACGTATAAAATAAAACATATAGAATGGAAGGTCTTAATTTAATTAGCACATTTGCTGAATTTAAAGAGCTTAAAAACATCGATCGCCCAACAATGATGAGTGTATTGGAGGACATTTTCCGCACACAGCTTGCCAAAATGTACGGTACTGCCGACAATTTTGACATCATCATCAACATTGACAAAGGCGATTTTGAGATTTGGAGAAACAGGACTGTAGTTGAGACAGTTGAGGATCCTAACACCGAGATTTCAAAAGAGGAGGTTGACAAGATTGACAGCTCATACGAGATTGGTGAGGAGTTTACAGAGGAGGTGAAACTTGCAAGCTTCGGCAGAAGGGGTATCCTTAACCTCAGACAGAATTTGTCGGGAAGAATCATGGATATTGAGAAGGCTAACCTTTACAATGCCTACAGGGACAGGATTGGTGAGGTTATGGTTGGTGAGGTTTACCAGGCATGGAAAAAAGAGGTGCTTGTACTTGATGAGGAGGGCAATGAGCTCCTTCTTCCAAAATCTGAGCAGATCCCTTCTGATTTCTTCCGCAAGGGTGAGTCTGTAAGGGCAGTTATCTCAAAGGTTGAGATGAAGAACAACAATCCTGTGATCATCCTTTCAAGAACTGCTCCTATGTTCCTTGAGAGACTGTTCGAGCAGGAGGTTCCTGAGATTTTTGACGGCCTTATCACAATCAAGAAGATTGTACGTATCCCTGGTGAGAGAGCCAAGGTTGCAGTTGAGTCATACGATGACAGAATTGATCCTGTAGGAGCTTGCGTGGGTGTGAAAGGTTCACGTATCCACGGTATTGTAAGGGAGTTGAAGAACGAGAACATTGATATCATCAACTGGACTTCAAACATCCAGCTTCTTGTTCAGAGAGCGTTGAGCCCTGCAAAAATCTCCTCAATCAAAGTTGAGGAGGGACACATCAGCGTTTGGTTGAAACCTGGTGAGGTATCTCTTGCAATCGGTAAGAACGGAAGCAACATCAAGCTTGCAAGCATGTTGGTAGGCCAGGAGATTGAGGTGTTCAGGGAGCTTGAGGAGGAGGAAGAGGATGTATTGTTGGCTGAGTTCAGCGACGAGATTGACCAGTGGATCATTGATGCCCTTAAAGGCATCGGTTGTGATACTGCCAAGAGTGTCCTTGCCCTTTCTGTACAGGATATAGTAAAACGTGCAGATTTGGAGGAGGAGACCGTTGTTGAGGTTCAGAACATCCTTAAATCCGAGTTTGAGGACTAATTGAGAGTAAAATTATTGTTGAATTAAAATGGGGGAAATAATATGACAGGAAACGATAATATTAGAATAGGTAAAGTACTTAAAGAGTTCAATATAGGAATGGGTACCCTTGTTGAGTTCTTGCATAAGAAAGGCATTAACATTGATTCCAATCCTGGAGCAAAGCTTACCGGCGAGCAGTATGCACTTGTTGCAAAGGAGTTCAAGAAGGAGCAGATTGTGAAGGAGGAGTCGAAGAAGGTTGCCATAAAGGTTAAGGACATAACTGAGAAGGAGCCTAAGGAGGAGAAGGAGGCAGAGCCTGAGAAGGAACTGCTCATAAAAACTTCAACACCGGAGGTAAAGGGTCCTAAGGTTCTGTACAAGATAGACCTTGACAAACCTAAGGGCGAGCCTCAGCCTGAGAAAAAACAGGAGGAGGTGAAGAAGGAGGAGGTTAAGCCTCAGCCTCAGCCAGTGCAGGAGCCTGCGGCACCTGCAGTACCTGCAGAGAAAAAAGAGAACAAACCTGTGGAGAAGACTCCCGACAACCCTAAAGTGGAGCATAAACCTGTTCCCCCAGCAGTAAAGCCACAGCAGCAGGAAAAAGCACCTAAAGCAGAAGAGAAACCGGCAGAGCCGGCTCATATAGCAACCGTAGTGAAAACCCTTGAGGGTCCGAAGATCCAGGGCAAGATTGACTTGAGCAAATTTGAGAAGAAACCTTCTGAGAACAAGAACAACGGCAAGAGGGAGAGGATTCACAAGAAGAACGAGAAGGTTGACGTTGCAAAGGAGTCAAAACAGAACAACGGCAAACAGAACCAGGGCGGCCACAACAACCAGAACAAACAGCAGGGTGGCCCTAATCCTAACAAGCACCAGCAGAACAACAAGAACAACCAGAACAACGGTAAGGGCAACAAGAAGGACAAGTTCAAACCGGTTAAGGTTGAGATTGATGAGGATGCAGTACAGAAGCAGATAAAGGAGACCTACCAGAGAATGGTTGAGGGCAAGGGCAAGACCAAAGGCTCAAAATACAGAAAGGAGAAGAGGGAGCTTAACGTTCAGAGAATGATGGAGGAGGAAGAGTTGGAGCAGATGAACAGCAACGTACTCAAGGTTACTGAGTTCGTTACTGTAAATGAGCTTTCAACAATGATGAACACCCCTGTTATCAAAGTAATTGAGGCTTGTATGAACCTTGGCCTTATGGTATCCATCAACCAGAGGCTAGATGCTGAGGCATTGGTGCTTGTAGCAGAGGAGTTCGGTTACAAGATTGACTTTGTAACTGCTGAGATCCAGGAGACAATTGATGAGGAGAATGATGTTGATACACCTGAGATGATGGAGGAGAGACCTCCAATCGTAACAGTAATGGGTCACGTTGACCACGGTAAGACATCATTGCTCGACTATATCCGTAAAGCCAATGTGATTGCCGGTGAGGCAGGTGGTATTACTCAGCACATTGGTGCATACAATGTAAAATTGCCTGACGGCAGAAAGATCACATTCCTTGACACCCCAGGTCACGAGGCGTTTACAGCAATGCGTGCCCGTGGTGCCAAAGTAACTGACCTTGCAATCATCATTGTGGCAGCCGATGATGCCATAATGCCGCAGACCGTTGAGGCTATCAGCCATGCACAGGCTGCAGGATGTCCTATGATCTTTGCAATCAACAAGATTGACAAGCCTGCTGCCAACCCTGACAAGATCCGTGAGCAGTTGTCACAGATGAATATCCTTGTAGAGGACTGGGGTGGAAAATACCAGTGCCAGGAGATCTCTGCAAAACAGGGTATAGGTGTTGAGGACCTTTTGGAGAAAGTATTGCTTGAGGCAGACATGCTTGAGCTTAAGGCCAACCCTAACAAGAAGGCAGTAGGTACTGTAATTGAGTCTTCATTGGATAAAGGTAGAGGATACCTTGCTACAATACTTGTACAGGCAGGTACCTTGAGAGTGGGTGACGTAATGTTGAGCGGTTGCTACACCGGTAAGGTAAAGGCAATGTTCAACGAGCGTGGCCAGAAGGTTACAGAGGCAGGCCCTTCAACTCCGGTATCAATCCTCGGTTTGAACGGTGCACCTAATGCAGGTGAGAACTTCAACGTGTTTGAGGATGAGAAAGAGGCTAAGGACATTGCAAACAAGAGGGAGCAGCTGTTGCGTATCCAGGGCTTGAGAACCCAGAAACACATTACATTGGAGGAGATCGGACGCCGTATTGCAATCGGCAACTTCCAGGAGCTTAACGTTATCATCAAAGGTGATGTGGACGGTTCAATTGAGGCTTTGTCCGACTCTTTGATCAAGCTTTCAACAGAGGAGATCCACGTAAATGTAATCCACAAGGCTGTGGGTGCAATTTCTGAGTCTGACGTACTGTTGGCTGCAGCATCAAATGCAATCATCATCGGATTCCAGGTAAGGCCTTCTGCAAATGCAAGGAAACTTGCAGACAACGAGGAGATTGAGATCCGTCTATACTCTGTAATCTACGATGCAATCAACGAGGTTAAGAGCGGTATCGAGGGTATGCTTGCACCAGAGGAGAAAGAGGAGGTTACAGCAACTGCAGAGGTACGCGAGACCTTCAAGATTTCCAAAGTTGGTACAATTGCCGGATGTATGGTTAAGGAGGGTAAACTTACCAGGAATGCCAAAGTGCGCGTAATCCGCGACGGCATTGTAGTCTACACCGGAGCACTCGGCTCATTGAAACGCTTCAAGGACGATGTCAAGGAGGTTAACAGCGGTTACGATTGCGGTTTGAACATTGAAGGATACAACGACATTAAAGTTGGTGACGTTGTTGAGGCTTACCAGATTGTTGAGATTAAGAGAACCTTGTAATAAGGATTCCATAAACTTAAAAAGGACTGTCCATACGGGCAGTCCTTTTTATGTGTGCAATATTGATTTTAGTATCTGAACTGGTAGCAGTAAGGATGGCGGGCGTAAACCTTGAATCCGTCCTGGTTTAGAGCTTTGGTGTAGATGTTCCTGATGGTCTCCTCTGGGTTGGCAGCAGCCTTAACTGCAGCATCAGCACCACCTATGAGCTCCATAATCTGGTCAACCTGGCTTTTTGCCTTAGGGTACTCTACCACTCTGTAGCTGTCGGTAAGGTTCGCACAGATTGCTGCATAGCTGATTGCATCTGTAAGACCTCCAATCTCGTCAACAAGCTTGTTCTTAAGGGCATCGGCACCTGTCCATACCCTTCCCTGGCCAACTTCGTCAACATACTCAACAGGAAGATCCCTTCCTTTTGAAACAAGTTCGGTGAAATCTGTGTAGATATCCTCTACCATACCCTGCATGAAGGCAACCTCCTGTGCATCCAGAGGATCAATGCCGTTCATCATGTTGCTGTGTTTGTTTGAGCCTATGTTTGCGGTATTTACGTGAAGATGTTTCTTCAAGCCCTTGCCATAATTCATAGCCATGCTGAACACACCTATTGAACCGGTAATGGTAGTGTTGTCGGCATAGATTTTCTCAGAATTTGCAGCAATCCAGTATCCGCCTGAAGCTGCATACTCACCCATACTTACAACAACTGGCTTGTTGAGTCTCATAAGCTGGAGCTCGTTGTTCAGAATCTCCGCAGCCTGCGCGTCTCCACCAGGAGAGTTAACCCTCAATACAACACCTTTGATTGAAGAATCACTGCTTACCTCCCTCAAGATAGGGTAGAATTTCTTCACCGACAAACCCTCGGATGCATCCATTGTAATTTCACCGTCGGCATAAATCACAGCAATTTTCTCTTTAGCTGTAATGTCAGGTTTTACAGTTGCCTGTGCATATTTGGCAAGGCTTATGAATTTGAGGTCCTTGTCTTTCTCAACATCAAACAGGTTGCAGAGGATGGTGTTCATCTCGTTTCTGGTAACAAGTGCATCAACAAGGCCGTTCTCAACCATAGACTCTGCTGAGAAAAGTTTGAGGTCATCTACAAGGGCATTTAGTTTTGCAGGCTCAATATTGCGGCTCTGGCCAATCTCGTCTACCCAGGTGCCCCAGATTGATTCCAGCATCTCCTTGTTCTGCTCATAATTTTCCTTGCTTATCTCAGAGGCAATGAACTGCTCTGCAGCTGCCTTGAACTTGCCGTGTCTGATAAGCTGCACCTGTACTCCAAGATTGTCGAGAAGATCCTTAAAGAACATCATGGTGCTTCCAATACCAACCATTGCAGAAGAACCTCCGTTGTTCATGTAGATCTTGTCTGAAACGGATGCAAGATAGTATGATCCCTGTGAGAAGTTGTCTACGTAGGTGATGATGGCTTTGCCCGATTTCTTTGCATTTTCAAGGGCATTCCTTATCTCCTCAAGGTTTGCCATACCCACGTTGAGTGCGTTGATGTTAAGGTAAATGAACTTGATTGAAGGGTCAGTGGCAGCGTTTTCTATTGCCTTTACTGCCTTGAGGATGCCAAGCGGTTTTGCCGAGCTGAAGTTGAGGCTCTGCAAGGCTGCCATTGCATCTTCCTGTCCCAGTTCGGTTACAGGATTGTTGAAGTCTACTCTAAGGATAGCTTTTGCCGGTACTGCAGGTTCCTCTTCTGCACCAAGAGCTGCAATGCCGCCAATTATCCCAAAAAACAGCATTGAGCTGATGAACATTGCAATAAGTGTTCCTACAATTACTGCAAGTGTGGTTTTAAGGAAATTTTTCATGGTTATACTTATTATTATGTTCTAATCTTATAGTTGTCACAAATGTAAAAAAAAATTGCTACTTTTGTCCCCAAATGAAAAGTTTTGTAAGGAACATATTGTTTATTGCGGTAGCGCTGCTGTATATCGTCTCTACAATGGGGTACGGTGTGCACAAATGTGCTTCTGACGGTACTGCATCCCTTATCCTGCTTTTCGGGGAGACCCCTTGCGAGTGGGTGCACTCCCATATTGATGATGAGGGCAACTGCTATACCCATGCACACAATCCTGCAGAGCACCACGGGTGCTGCCATCACGGGGAAGAGCAGGAGCACGATGATGATTGCTGTTCTACAAGTGTTTATGTACTTACGCATGACCAGACAACCCAGGAGGATGTGCAGATTCTTGTCCCTTCATTTTTCCTGATTGATTCTTTGTTTTACGGCGTTGGGCAGCAGGAACTGCTTGCCGGTACATTCTCAGGTGCCTCTTGCGGCACTATCTTTAAAGAGCCGTTGCAACAGGATGTGCAACAGGCACTGCTTTGCACCTTCAGAGTTTAGAAATATTAGTGTAAATACTTGATTATCATCAGGTAAATTCTTTTTTATACTAATTTTTTAAACCAAAAATCCCTTATAATGAAAAAAATATTTACCCTTTTGTTTTTTGTATTTGTGTGCAGTACGTTTGCTGCAGCACAGAAAGTTAGCGGCAAGGTTTATTTCCTCAATTCCCAGGGCGAGAAAGAGGCCGGTGCCTTTACAAGCGTATGGTGGATGGAGGGAAAGTCTGCCGTTGAAGCTGATGAGAACGGTGAGTTTACCATTAAGCAGCTCAAAGGAGACAACATCACCCTTATTGCCTCTTATGTAGGTTACACTCAGGATACTGTAAAACTGTTTGAGAATGGCGTGAACCTTATTGCAGACAAGGAGATAGTGTTCAACCTCAAGCCTGCAAACGAGCTCGAGTCTGTAACCGTTACAGGAAGACAGCAGGCAAACTTCCTTTCAAAGACAACAAGCATAAAGACAGAGGTTATCTCTGCCGCAGGCTTGTGCAAGATGGCGTGCTGTTCATTGGCTGAGAGTTTTGAGAGTTCTGCCAGTGTAAGTGTGGGCTACTCGGATGCGGTAACAGGTGCAAAACAGATCAAACTGTTGGGTTTGTCGGGAAGCTATACACAGATGCTGGATGAGACCCGTCCGGTAATGAGGGGACTGGCTTCTCCGTTCGGACTTACATATATCCCCGGACAGTGGCTTGAGAGCATCCAGATTGCAAAGGGCCCTTCTTCTGTTGTGAACGGCCTGGAGGCAATTACCGGCCAGATTAATGTGGAGCACAGGAAACCTACTGCAGAGAACCCGTTGTTTGTCAACCTGTTTACAAACACCAACCTCAGGACAGAGGCCAATGTGGCTTCTTCATTGCAGCTCAATGACAAATGGAGCACAGTTATGATGGCCCATTTCTCAAAGGACAACATGAAACATGACGAAAATGATGATACCTTCAGGGATGACCCTATGACCCAGCAGGTCAACTTTGACAACAGATGGTTGTATTTTAATCCCGACGGAACCCAGGTGAGGTTCGGATTCAAGGTGATGAGCGATACCCGCATTGGAGGCCACAAGGATTATGAGGAGGGGATGAATGACCGTGAGTTTGGATTGGGCAAGGCATACGGCATGGGAATCTGGGGAAATGAGATCCACAACAAGAGCGTTGGCGGTTTCTTCAAACTGGGTATTCCGTTGAATGAGGACCAGAGCAAGAACATTGCATTTGTGGCGGATTACTCATATTATGATATGGAGAGCACTTACGGCTTAAAGGATTTTGGCGGTTACCAGAATATGGGATTCTTCAATGCAATGTACCACCACGATGTCAACGAGAACCATAAATATACTCTTGGCTTGAGCGGCAGATATGATGACATACACAGCAATTATGCAAGCTACAAGCCTTCAGGAAACGCTTCTTCACCTGTTGCAGACATAAAGAGGCTTGATTTCAGGACAGATGACAAGGTGGTTGGCGCTTACGGTGAGTATACATATACTTTGGATGAGAAGATTTCCCTTGTTGCAGGTTTCAGGGCAGACTACAGCTCAATGTTCGGATGGCAGGTTGCTCCAAGGGCAAGCTTCAAATATTCATTCAGCGACCAGACTATCCTCAGACTTACCGGAGGAAGGGGCTTCCGTACCCCTGAGGTGGTTACAGACAATCTTGGTGTACTTTCGTCGGGAAGAGAGCTTAAGATTGCAGATAACCTGCAGGCTGAGGATGCTTGGACATTCGGAGGTAACTTTACCCAGTATTTCAGGATTGGAGATAGGGAGAACAATTATTTCAGCTTCGACTATTTCCGTACAAGCTTCAACCATAAGGTTGTTTATGACTGGGATACTGATATGGATAATGTTGTGGTTTATGACTTCAGGGATGCAACTGCAGGTACAAACAGGGCTTATACAGATACATACCAGTTCGACCTTTCCCTTGAGCCTGTTGAGAGATTTACTGCAATTGCAACTTTCCGTTACAGCAATGCCAAGATTTCAATGAAGGACCAGGGGCTGGTTGATGCTCCTATGACAAGCAAGTACAAGGCTGTACTTAACCTTCAGTACGCTTTGCCGTTGAACAGATGGATGTTTGATGCAACTGCACAGCTGAACGGACCTTGCACCTTGCCTCAGTTTATGGGTGGCGGGGAGTCTGAGGTTTATCCTATGTTCTTTGCACAGGTTACAAAGAAAATCAATCTTGTGGATGTGTATGTGGGTGTGGAGAACATCTTCGGTTATACCCAGGAGAATCCTATCATGAATGCAAATGATGCTTTCGGGAAGAACTTCAATGCCGCTATGGTTTGGGGTCCCCTAATGGGAAGGATGGTTTATGCTGGTATGAGACTTACTTTGTGGAAAAAATAACATTTAAAACATTACAGATATGAAATTTTTCAAATTTATGATGGTATTGGCAGTTATGGTATCTGCCGTTACCTTTAATGCACAGGCTCAGAACAAGAAAAAGAAAGGTGTTGAGGAGGTTACTTTCTCTGTACATCTTCACTGCAACGATTGCGTAAAGAAAGCTGAGGCTGTAGTTCCTACAGTTAAGGGCATCAAGGATTTGAAAGTAAGCCTTGAGAAACAGACTTTCTGGATCAAATTTGACACTTCAAAGACCTCAAAGGAGGAGCTTGTAGCGGCTTTGGCAAAGAAAGGTTATGAGGTTAAGGAGGTTAAGGATGGCCACAACCACGAGCATGGCCACGACCACAACCATAACCACGAGCATGGCCACAACCACAGCCACTAACAGCCGGTTTGGGAATATGATTGTACAGGGGCAGCCGTAAGGTTGCCCTTTTTATTTATGGAAAATGTTAGTACATTTGTAAATTGTATTTTTAGTAAAAAGGAGAACACATATGAAAAGGCTGTTGTTTATTTTAGCGGTAATGTTTTGCTCGGTACAACTCT
Organism: Bacteroidales bacterium; assembly: GCA_017380095.1. Lineage (GTDB taxonomy): Bacteria > Bacteroidota > Bacteroidia > Bacteroidales > UBA932 > Egerieousia. The sequence goes on along the minus strand of JAFOER010000006.1, from coordinate 24,444 downwards.
TTGCGCAGCAATGGGTTAGGGTGAACACTGTAGGTTATTTGCCTAATGATGTAAAAGTTGCTGTATTCATTTCCAAGGAGCCGGTAAAGGCTGCATCGTTCAAGGTTTGCGATGCTGTTACAGGTGAGGTTGTGCTGGTTGCGCATACAAAGGCTGTAAGCGGTGAAAAATGGAAAATGGGTTCTGCATACAGACTCAACTTCTCGGATTTGAAGAAGGAGGGAGGCTACTACATTGAGTGTGGGGATGCCAAATCACCCAATTTCAGGATTGGGGCAGATGTATATGACGGACTTGCAGACTATATGCTCGTGTACATGAGGCAGCAGAGATGCGGCGACAATCCTTATACAGATACCTTGTGCCACCAGCACGACGGATTCATTGTAGACCATCCTACCCGCAACGGTGAGAAGATTGACGTAAGGGGAGGCTGGCACGATGCTACAGATTACCTTCAGTACCAGACAACATCAGCAACAGCTACCTATCACATGATGTTTGCATACTATATGGCAAAGGACAAGTCTGTATTCAAAGACAAATACCTTGCAAACGGCAGAAAAGGTTCAAACGGTATTCCCGACATCCTTGATGAGGCCAAATGGGGACTTGAGTGGCTCAACAAGATGAACCCTGAGGACAAGGTGATGTTCAACCAGATTGCCGATGACAGGGACCATGCAGGATTCAGATTGCCTCATAAGGATACAGTTGATTACGGATGGGGCCCTGGTGAGGGAAGACCTGTATATTTTGTTACAGGCAAGCCTCAGGGATTGGGAAAACATATAAACAGGACCACCGGTGTTGCTTCAACTGCAGGAAAATTTGCTTCAACCTTTGCGTTGGGAGCACAAATTTTCAAGGATATTGATCCTAAACTTGCCAACACAATACAGGTTAAGGCTGTTCAGGCATTCAACTTTGGCGAGGAGTTCCCCGGCAATACACAGACAGCATGTCTTGTATCACCATACTTCTATGAGGAGGATTCATATGTGGATGACCTTGAGCTTGCAGCAGCAACTCTGGCAGAGTTTACAGGTATGCCTGAGTGGACCAAGAAGGCAAACTACTGGGGAGACCTTGAGCCTGTAACCCCTTGGATGGAGGTTGGCAGAAGAGGTGAGTACCATCACTACCAATGGTATCCGTTCATCAACCTGGGACACTTCCTCCAGGCAAAGAGTACAAATGAAAAGATAGCAAAGAAATACCAGGGCTTCATGAAGCTTGGTCTGGATATCCTGAAGAAAAATGCAGAGAACGATCCGTTCATGCACGGTGTTCCATACTTGTGGTGCTCAAACAACCTTACTTCAGCGGCTGTTTCTTATGCAAGACTATACAATATTGCATCGGGAGACTCTTCGTTCGTGGAGATGGAGATGGCTCTAAGGGACTGGCTTCTGGGATGTAACCCATGGGGAACAACAATGATAGTGGGTTACCCTTCAATTGCAGATTATCCGCAGTATCCTCACTCTTCATACCTTACTGAGTGGAATGACATCACTTACGGAGGCCTTATTGACGGACCTATCCAGAGAGACCTTTTTGAGGAGAGGGCAGGAGAATCGCTTACAAGACCTGACGATCTTGCAGTGTTCAATGAGGGAGAGGCTGTATACCATGATGATTATGGCGACTATTCAAGTAATGAGCCTACAATGGACGGCTCTGCGGGACTTACCTACTATTTTTCTGCAATGGAGGAGATGGGCAAGCAGCAGAAGACCCTTAATGTTGTCAAGGACAAATATGATTGTGTTGTAAGGATAAAACCTGAAGAGAAGAACATATTCCTTGTATTTACAGCAGACTCAATGTTCCAGGGAGGAGAGAAGATTCTTAAAACCCTTAAAAAGAACAGGATCAAAGGTTCATTCTTCTTTACCGGAAATGCCTTGAGGATGGAGGAGCATAAGGAGATCATAGAGAAAATAATAAAGGAGGAGCATTATGTGGGCGGCCATTCAGACTCCCATATGCTTTATGCCGGATGGGACAACAGGGATTCCCTTATTGTTACCTATAAGCAGATTGAGGATGATATCATTGCAAACGCAAGGGAGCTTGAGAAATTTGGCATAACCAAAGAGAAATCATTGTGGTTCCTCCCTCCATATGAGTATTACAATGACGAGAGTGTAAGGATTACAGAGAGCCTCGGATACAAGGTGCTCAACTACACTCCTGGTACATCAACACCTGCAGATTACACAACACCGTCGATGAAGAACTACAGAAGTTCACAGCAGCTTATTGACCAGCTGCTCAACTTTGAGGTTGTAGAGGGATTGAACGGTGCAATCATACTTGTCCATCCGGGTGTAAGTGAGGAGAGGACAGACAGACTTTATGACAGGCTTGAGGAGATTATCAAGCACATGACCAAGCTTGGTTACAGTTTCAAGTCGCTTAATGAGATTTAATTTATGTACAGAATAGTAAGGAAAGAGGTACTTTCGCCTGTAATAACCCTTATGGAGGTAGAGGCTCCCAGGCTTGCCCGTGCGGCACAGCCCGGGCAGTTCCTCATTGTAAGGGCAGACGAGGAGGGGGAGAGGATTCCTCTCACAATATGTGACTACAACAGGGAGAAGGGAACGGTTACAATTGTAACCCAGGCCATAGGTGCAAGCAGCAAGGAGATATGTGCCTTGCAGGAAGGGGAGTGCTTTACAGATGTTGTTGGCCCGTTGGGGCAGCCGTCTGAGTTTGTGAATCTTCCCGACGAAGAGCTCCGGAAGATGTCGTTCGTGTTCATAGCGGGCGGTTTGGGAACTGCACCAGTGTACCCGCAGGCAAAATATTTCCACGAAAAGGGGGCCAAGGTAGATGTGATCCTTGGTGCCAAATCTGCCGACCTTGTAATCCTGGAGAAGGAGATGGAGGCGGTATGCGATAACCTTTATATCTGTACAGACGACGGTTCCAAAGGATTCAAGGGGCTTGTTACTGCAAAACTTGAGGAGCTTATGGCCCAGGGAAAGGGGTATACCCAGGCAGTGGCAATAGGCCCTATGATAATGATGAAATTTGTAACCCTTACAGCCGGGAAATTCAATTTGCCTCTGGTGGTGAGCCTCAATACACTTATGGTGGACGGAACGGGAATGTGCGGAGCCTGCAGGGTAACCGTTGGCGGCAAAGTCCGTTTTGCCTGTGTGGAGGGTCCTGAGTTCAATGCATATGAGGTGGATTTTGATGAGGCGATGAGACGTCAGGCCATGTACAGGGGGAAGGAGATGGAAGAGGACCACAAATGTAAAATAGGGAGGGGAAGATAATGGCAGGAAGAATACCGAGGGTTCCCGTAAGGGAGCAGGATCCCCAGATAAGGGCAAGAAACTTCAAGGAGGTTTGTCTCGGCTATACAGATGAGGAGGCGATGCTTGAGGCACGCAGGTGTCTCAACTGCAAGAGGCCTGCCTGTATGACAGCATGCCCTGTGTCGGTGAAGATACCGTTCTTCATTCAGGCTGTGGCAAAGGGAGATTTTGCCGATGCGGCAAGGATAATATCAATAGACAGTTCGTTGCCTGCTATTTGCGGCAGGGTTTGTCCGCAGGAGTGCCAGTGCGAGGGTTCGTGCGTTATGGGTGTGAAGGGAGAGCCTGTAGCCATAGGCAAACTGGAGCGTTTTGTTGCAGACTGGAGCAGGGAAAACAATGTGGCATTCAATGCAACTGCCCCATCAAACGGAAAGAGGGTAGCGGTAATTGGAAGCGGCCCGAGCGGCCTTGCCTGTGCAAGTGACCTTGCCAAGATGGGTTATGATGTAACCATATTTGAGGCCCTTCACAAGGCGGGAGGAGTGCTTACATACGGTATTCCGGAGTTCAGGCTCCCCAAGGATACGGTAGTGGCTGCAGAGATAGAGAGTGTAAAGAGATTGGGTGTAAAGATAGAGACAAACGTTGTAGTAGGCCGTACCCTTACAATAGACGACATGTTTGACCGGGAGGGCTTCCATGCGGTATTTGTGGGAAGCGGTGCCGGTCTTCCAAAATTTATGGACATTCCTGGCGAGAACCTCAATGGAGTGGTTTCCGCAAATGAGTTCCTTACCAGGAACAACCTTATGAAGGCATATAAGGAGGGGGCAAGAACCCCAATTTATGTGGGAAACAAGGTTTGTGTCGTTGGAGGCGGTAACGTTGCTATGGATGCTGCCCGCACGGCGTTGCGCCTTGGAGCTCAGGTGACTGTGGTTTACCGCAGGACAGAGAAGGAACTTCCGGCAAGGGCAGAGGAGGTGCACCACGCAAAAGAGGAGGGGATAGAGTTCATGATGCTCACCAATCCGGTAGAGATTGTCGGGGATGAAAAGGGTTGGGTAACTGCCCTCAAATGCGAGAAGATGGAGCTGGGTGAACCGGATGCCAGCGGAAGAAGGTCGCCGGTGGCAGTGGCGGATTCACATTTTAATGTGGAGGCCGATGTGGTTATAATGGCACTTGGAACATCCCCTAACCCGTTGATTGCCCAGACTACTCCGGGGCTTGAGAGGAGCCGCAAAGGTGGGTTGGTGGCAACTGAGGAGGGTGCTACAACCAGAGAAGGTGTATTTGCAGGGGGTGATGCGGTAACAGGTGCCGCAACAGTAATTTTGGCAATGGGGGCAGGGCGAAAGGCTGCTGCCGCAATAGATGAATATTTAAAGAACAAGAAATAATATGGCTCAGAAACCAAGCATTCCAAAGGGAACAAGAGACTTTGGACCTGCAGAGATGGCAGGAAGAAATTACATATTTGATACAATCCGTTCGGTGTTCAAGAAGTACGGTTTTGCACCGCTTGAGACCCCTTCAATGGAGAACCTTTCAACCCTGTTGGGCAAATACGGTGATGAGGGAGACAAACTCCTTTTCAAGATCCTCAACTCGGGTGATGCATTTGCAAAAGTGCAGGGAGAGGAGCTTGCAAACAGCAACGCCCTTTCATTGAAAGTTTGCGAGAAAGGTCTCAGATATGACCTTACAGTACCGTTTGCAAGATACGTTGTGCAGCACCAGAACGAGCTGGCATTCCCTTTCAAACGTTACCAGATTCAGCCGGTGTGGAGGGCAGACCGTCCTCAGAAAGGGCGTTACAGGGAGTTCTACCAGTGTGATGTGGATGTTATAGGCAGCAAATCCCTTATCAACGAGCTTGAACTCGTGCAGATTGTGGATGAGGTATTTGCAAAGTTCGGCATTAATGTATGCATCAAGATAAACAACAGAAAAGTCCTTCAGGGCCTTGCAGAGGTTATTGGTCATCCCGACAAACTTGTTGACATTACAGTTGCAATAGACAAGATAGACAAGATTGGCCTTGATGCCGTTAAGGCAGAGCTTGCTGAGAGGGGAATTGATGAAAAAGGAATTGCAACCATTGAGCCTGTATTGGTATTGAGCGGTACAACTGAGGAGAAACTTGCAACAATGAAAGGCATCCTGGCAAGCAGTGAGGCCGGCCTTAAAGGACTTGCAGAGCTTGAGGAGCTGTTCGGATACATTGCAGTTGCAGGAATAAAACAGGAGGTGGAAATAGACCTTTCACTTGCCCGCGGCCTCAACTACTACACAGGGGCAATCTTTGAGGTAAAGGCAAAGGATTTTGCAATTGGCAGCATCTGCGGCGGTGGAAGATATGATGACCTTACAGGCATCTTCGGACTTCCTGGAATGAGCGGCGTAGGTATCTCATTCGGTGCAGACCGTATCTACGATGTACTTCAGGGACTGGACAAGTTCCCTAAAGAGGCAATCATTGGAACCAAAGTGCTCTTCTCAAATATGGGAGATGCGGAGGTTGCATACTCACTTCCAATCATCGCAGGCTTGAGGGCACAGGGTATAAACTGCGAGATTTATCCCGACAAGAGCAAACTCAAGAAACAGTTTGACTATGCAGCCAAGAAAAACATCCCTTACTTTGTAATTGTAGGTGAGCAGGAAATAGCTGACGGTGTGGTAAATATAAAGAACCAGGTAACCGGAGAGCAGATTGTTTGCAAAAAAGATGAAATAAAATTTGCATAATTGAAAAATAACCTCTACTTTTGCAGTCCAATAACACCGCGGAGTAGAGCAGTTGGTAGCTCGTCGGGCTCATAACCCGGAGGTCGTAGGTTCGAGTCCTGCCTCCGCTACTAAAAAAGAAAAGAGCAATTCGTAAGAGTTGCTCTTTTTTTTAGTTTATATCATAAGATAGTTGGTTTTAAATGATTAACTTTGTTGTTTATAAATTTACAACAATGGTTAGTTTCTATAAGGATAAGTATTTCTGGCTTGTTGCCCTTGTGAGTTTCCTTTCTTTGTTCCTTTTTCTGGGCAGCAGCAGTTTCCATACAAGAGGTGAGCCGCGCGAGGCACTTGTGGCCCAGGCCATGATAAACGGTTCAAACTGGACCCTTCCTACAACAAACGGAGTGGATATGGCTTACAAGCCACCGTTCTTCCATTGGATGATTGCAGCAACATCTTCTGTTGTTGGTGAGGTTAATGAGTACACTTCAAGATTCCCTTCGGCTTTGGCGCTTGCAGCTATGGTGCTTGTGGGTTATTCATTCTTTGCAAAGCGCAGGGGCAGGGAGCTGGCATTGCTTACAGCCCTTATAACCCTTACCAACTTTGAGGTGCACCGGGCAGGTGTAAACTGCCGTGTAGATATGGTTCTGGCCGCATTTATGGTTTTGGCATTATATGAACTTTACAAATGGGCGGAGAAAAAACTTAGGGGGATCCCTTGGCTCGGTATCCTTTTCCTCAGCGGTGCATTCCTTACAAAAGGTCCTGTTGGTCTGGTACTTCCTTGTGCTGTGGTTGCCGCTTTCTGCTGGATAAGGGGTATAAACTTTATCAGAATCTGCTTCTCTTTCATAGGAGTTGCTTTAGCCGCGTGCATTTTGCCTGCATTCTGGTATGTGGCTGCGTGGAAACAGGGTGGGGAGCCTTTCCTTCAGCTTGTCCTTGAGGAGAACGTGTACAGGTTCCTTGGCAAGATGAGCTACTCGTCGCACGAGAACCCTTGGCCGTATAATGTAATGACAGTAATTACGGGATTTGTCCCTTATACAATATTGCTCCTTTTGTCTTTATTCACACTCAAGTATACAAAGGTGTCTTCAAAACCAAAGGAGTGGTGGAGCAAGTTTGTGCAATGGATAAAGAATATGGACGATGCCCGCCTGTTCTCGCTGCTGAGCATAACAATAATGTTTGTATTCTACTGCATACCAAAGAGCAAGAGGAGTGTGTATCTCCTCCCGATATATCCTTTCATAGCCTATTTCATTGCAGAGTACATCATCTGGCTCATCCACAACAGGCCAAAATCCCTCAGGTGGTTCAACAATATTATGGGTGGACTCATGGCATTGTTGTCGGGAATATTCATAATTGCAAGGTGCGGAGTGGTTCCTCATTCACTCTTTGGCGGCAAACATGCTGCGGAGAACATTGCATATCTGGAGGCATTGGAGAACCTTCCGTTTGGTGTGGGGTTCCTCCTTGCACTGTTGCCGTTGGCAGTTGCGGTGTGGTACTTCATCTATAAAAACAAGGGATGCAAGTGTGAGTGCTGTGTGGAGTTTGAGAAGATGAGATTGGGATTGCAGGGCATTGTAATGGCGTTTGTGCTGTTTGTTGCCTTGGACGGAATTTTCCAGCCGGCAGTGCTGAATGTGAAATCTAACAAGGAGGATGCCATGAAGATTGCACAGCTGGTACCGGAGGGGTATGTGTATTCATACATTACAAATACCGTTATGGCAAACAGGATGCATCCGTTTACCATCAATTTTTATCTGAACAACAGGGTAGTGCCGTTTGTGGATTTTGCTCCCGACAAAGGATACGTGATCATAGGCGACAAGGAGGCACAGAAATTCCACGATACATATTCACCGCAGTTCAATATAGAGCAGGTGGAGGGGATAGAGTTCAAGAGCAACGATTTCAGGGACATTACCCATATCTATAAATTTGAGAGAAAATGAAAAGGAGCCCTATAAAGAAATTTACCACAGCATTGGGGTATCTTGTTACCGTGCATCTGCTGGCACTGCTTGTGTTTGGAATTTTCCGTCTGGTACTCTTCCTTACAACAAGTTATGAGTTTCCGCAGGAGATCAGTGCAGATTGGTTTCTCCAGAGTATAGCCTTTGTAAAGGGAGTGTGGTTTGACAACGTGATTGCCTGCTATATCCTTACCCTTCCACTTTTGGTAATGTGGGTGGCATCCCTGTTCAACTATACTGCAAAATGGCTTTACAGGTTTGCCGGATGGTGGTTTGCAATAATGTACGCCATTGCATTTTCATTTACGGCGGCCAATATCCCGTACTTTGAGTATTTCTTCAAGATCATAAACTCCTCAATCTTCAACTGGTTCGGCTATGCCGGAACAACAGCCGGAATGATTGTGGGAGAGAGTTCTTACTATTTCCCAATAGCACTTGGCTTTGCGGCTGTAGTGGGATTCGGTTTTGCAGTATGCAAGCTGGCAATGGTATTCTATAAAAGGAGCAAACAGCCGGTATTGCCATATACCATAAAGAACTTTGCGTCAATTCTTCTGCTTGGAGCAGTTGTTTCAGGCTTGTGCGTTTTTGGAATAAGGGGGCGTACAGGATACAATCCAATTAAGGTGAGCCAGGCATACTACTGCACAGATCCTTTCCTTAACCAGTTGGGTGTAAATCCGGTGTTCAACCTTCTTACAAGTTATCTCGACGACCAGCGCAAGGAGAACAAGCTCCTTGATGTGATGCCTGTTGAGGAGGCGCTTGCAACAGCACAGAAACTCCTTGGCAGGGAGGGCATTGAGTCAGTTTCCCCAATTGCCAGAAAGGTTGAGGGGGCGGCACAGCCACAGAAAAGGAACATTGTGTTCATCTTTATGGAATCCATGAGTGCCAATCTTATGGGTACTTTCGGCAACAGTGGCAACCTTACCCCGTTCCTTGATTCTTTGGCAGGTGAATCGCTTCTGTTTACCAACATTTACTCTGCCGGAATCCACACCAATCACGGAATGTACTCCACCCTGTATTCATTCCCTACCATAATGAAGCGCAATGCAATGAAGGGTAGTGTGATTCCCGTTTATTGCGGCTTCCCGACAATATTGAAGGATAACGGATATCACAACATGTTCTTCATGACCCACGAGAGCCAGTACGACAACATGAATGCATTCTTCCGTACCAACGGATTTGACGAGATATTTGCCCAGGAGGATTACCCTAAGGAGAAGATAGCAAACCATTTTGGCGTGCAGGATGATTACCTTTATGAGTACGCCCTCCCTGTACTGAATGCAAGGGCGGAGAGCGGGGAACCTTTCTTTGCTGCGTTGCTTTCAATAAGCAATCACCCTCCGTATGTTATACCTGAGTATTTTACTCCACGTTCACAGAAGATGGAGGATGCCATTGTTGAGTATGCAGACTGGTCCATAAGGAAATTCTTTGCCCAGGCCCGTAAGGAGCCTTGGTTTGACAATACAATTTTTGTCCTTTTGGGTGACCACGGCAAGCTTGTGGGTACTCCGGAGAGCGAGATGCCGCAGTCGTATAACCATGTGCCTCTTATGATTTACGGGAAAGGGATAGAAAAGGGCGTAAACGGTGCTTTTGGAGGGCAGATAGATGTTGCCCCTACAATACTTGGAATGTTGGGTGTGGGATATACTCAGATTAATTTTGGTGTTGATCTCCTTAATGAGAAGAGACCTTGCATGTTCTATACTGCAGATAACCTCATTGCGGCACGCGATTCTGAAAGGGTTTATATATTTTCGCCTGAGACCGGCCAGGAATTCAGGTACAGGCATGTGGGTGGAAAGATTGCAGTGGAGGAGGACAACGATACCTACAGGATGCTCAAGGAGTACTGCTTCTCAATGCTCCAGAGTACAGAGTATCTTGTAAGACAGGGGAGGATAACAGATGAAGATTAATCCTGTAATATGGGAATTTGTCCGTTTTGGAATAGTGGGAGGTGTATGTACTGCTCTCCACTACGGAATCTATTTCCTTCTGCAGATGGCCATTAATGTAAACATTGCCTATACGGTGGGTTACCTTCTGAGTTTTGTGGTTAATTTTTACCTCACATCATATTTCACTTTTGGAAGTGCACCGTCGTGGAAGAAACTTTTTGGTATGGCGGGGGCCCACGGGGTGAATTACCTGCTGCATATGGTACTTCTCAATCTGTTCCTTTGGATTGGAGTGGGGGCAAAATGGGCACCGCTGCCTGTGTTTGCAATTGCCATACCGGTAAACTTTATATTGGTAAAATTTGTATTCAAAAATAAACGCAATAACGATGAATGACACTAAACTTGTAATTGTTGTCCCTTGTTATAACGAGGAGGAGGTTCTGCACGAGACTACACGCCAGCTTACCTCTGTTGTGGAGAGGATGGAGAAGGATGGTATAATTTCCAAGGGAATGTTCCTGTATGTGGATGACGGAAGCAAGGATGCTACCTGGAGGCTGATTGAAGAGTTGTCGGGAAGCAACAAAAGGGTGATGGGATTGAAACTGGCGCATAATGTGGGGCACCAGAATGCCTTGTGGGCAGGATTGGAGTGGGCTGCACAGAGTGAGTTTGATGCCATTGTTTCCATTGATGCGGATCTGCAGGATGACGTGAATGCAATTGTGGAGATGGGACAGAAGTTCAATGCGGGTTTTGAAGTTGTCTATGGGGTGAGGAATGAGCGCAAGACAGATACTTTCTTCAAGAAACATACTGCACAGATGTTCTATAAGCTTATGAGCACTATGGGTGGGGATGTGGTGTACAACCATGCAGATTTCCGCCTTATGAGCCGCAGGGCGCTACAGGCTCTTGTTGCCCATCCGGAGCGCAACCTGTTCCTCAGGGGTATGGTCAGGAGTCTGGGATTCAGCCAGGAGTATGTTTACTACAGCCGCAACGAGCGTTTTGCAGGGGAATCAAAGTATCCTTTCTCAAAGATGCTAAGTTTTGCAATTGACGGAATTACCTCGTTTTCAATAAAGCCGTTGAGGCTCATAACATCGTCGGGAGTATTGTTCATTTTTGTAGCATTGGCAATTATATGTTATGCGCTGTATGAGTATGCAGTAGGGCATGTTGTTCCGGGATGGACATCGCTGCTGGTCTCTTTGTGGTTCATTGGAGGTGCAATTCTTACTGCAATTGGCGTTATTGGAGAATATATTGGCAAGATATACAGGGAGGTAAAGAGAAGACCAAGATATTTTGTTGAGAAGATGGCAAATATTGAGTAATTTTGTTGTTTGCAACATATATGTGATTTGAGTATGGAGGAATTGGATTATAATACACAGAGAGAGAAACTTAACATGCCGGAGTACGGAAGGCATGTGCAGAAGATGGTGGAATATGTGGCTTCTTTGCCGGACAAGGAGAAGCGCAATGAGCAGATACAGTCTGTAATTCAGGTGATGGGTACGCTTAACCCGCAGTTGAGGGACATAAATGATTTCAAGCACAAGCTGTGGGACCATGTGCAGGTGATTTCGGATTTCAGGATAGATATTGACTCCCCTTACCCTACACCTACAAGGGAGAGCCTCTCTACTGCACCAAGTCCCATTCCGTTGCAGAAGACCCCTGTAAAGGCTGCACATTACGGACGCAACATACAGAATATGATAGAGGTTATTGCGCAGAGGGAAGATGATGAGGTTAAGACATATATGATAAAGACACTTGCCTCGTACATGAAGCAGCAGTACCTTATCTGGAACAAGGATTCAGTTTCTGAGGAGACAATTTTCAATGATATATACAAACTTTCAGACGGCAGGATTACAGTTCCTGAGGGTGTGCATATAGGAATGGGAATGAATCAGCAGCAGAGGCCGCACAGGAATAACGGCAACAATGGCGGCAACAACAATAACAGAGGAAAGCAGAACAATAACGGCAAAAGGTGGAAAAACAATAAATAGAGATGGCTAGGAAGGTGACGAAAACCAAACTTGAAAAAGAGGACAAACTTAAGGCAAAGGCGGAGACGCAGGTTCCAAAAAAGCGTGACGCTTTTCATCTTGTATGTGGTCTGCTGGCACTTATAGTGGCGGTATATACCCTCATTTCCCTTATTTCTTTTGTGTTTACATGGGCAGATGACCAGAGCCTCTTCCATGACAGGGAGATGTTCAGTACTGCCGTGAATGTGGAGAACCAGGGAGGTAAACTGGGGCTTGTGTGGGCAAATTTCCTTGTTGCAAGGTTGTTTGGCCTTGGCGCATTCATTGTACCGTTCTTCTTTTTGGGGGTAGCACTTTATTGTTTGAATATAAAGAAGATAAGGCTATTGAGGTTTTTGCTCCTTTCTGTATTGGGCTGTATTTTTGTATCGCTGGCCTTTTCGTACATCTTCTCGTTTACAAAAGCTGACGACCTCTTTGGCGGTGGTGCCGGCGGTTCATACGGCTATTTTGTAATAAGCTGGCTCAACAATATGATTGGAGCTGTGGGTACAGGAAGCATAGTGCTCACACTTCTTGTTGTATGGCTTATACTTGTAAACGGCAGGATAATTGATGGTTTCTACAACTGGATAGAGAGAGTTACAACCCCTAAACCGAAACCTGTTGAGGAGATTGCGGAACCTGAGGTTGCTCCTGAAGATGTTGCACCAGTAGGCAATCTGTTCACAGAACTGGATGTTGAGGTTCCGGTAACTTGTGAGGAGGCTGCTGATGAGGATGTAAACCCTCCATTTGAAGTGGTTGGCGGAGAATTTGAAGAGAGCAGGGAAGAGGAATTCCTTGAATTTGATACACAGGAAGAACCACAGGAAGAACCACATGAGGAACAACTTGAGGTGGAGGTTCTTTCTACTCCCGACGAATCCCCTGTAACCCAGGAGGAGGCAGAGGAAGAGGCATTTGAAATGGAGCCGTTTGACCCAAGGCTCGATTTGTCTTCATATCAGGCTCCGCCGCTTACATTGCTTGAGGATTACAAGGACAAATGGTTTGCAGTAACCCGTGAGGAGCTGGAGAAGAACAACAGGCAGATTGTAAAGACCCTTGCAAACTACAAGATAGGGATAACCAAGATTTCTGCCCGTGTGGGACCTACCGTAACCTTGTATGAGATTGTTCCCGCTCCGGGTGTGCGTGTGGCACAGATAAAGAGGCTTGAGGAGGATATTCAGCTTTCATTGGCTGCAAAGGGCGTGCGTGTGGTAACATTGCCAGGAACCAATGCAATTGGCATTGAGGTGGCAAATGAGAAGCCGAGCACGGTATCAATGCTTTCTGTATTGGATGACGAGAAGTTCAAGGCACAGAGCTATGACCTTCCGGTTGCATTGGGTATGACAATTACCAACGACGTAATGCATTTCGACCTTGCAAAAATGCCTCACCTTCTTGTTGCAGGTGCTACAGGACAGGGTAAATCTGTAGGTTTGAATGCAATCCTTACCTCGTTGCTCTACTACAAGCATCCGTCGGAGATGAAACTGGTTCTTGTGGATCCCAAAAAGGTGGAGCTCTCTTTGTATTCAAAACTGGAGAAACACTTCCTTGCACAGCTCCCCGATGCGGACGAGCCGGTGATTACAGATACACAGAAGGTTGTATACACCCTCAAATCCTTGTGTATGGAGATGGATGCAAGGTATGATCTGCTCAAACTTGCATACGTAAGGAACATTAAGGAGTATAACGAGAAATTCCTCAGCAGGAAACTCAACCCTCTTAAAGGACACCGTTTCTTGCCTTATATAGTTGTGGTAATAGATGAGTTTGCAGACCTTCTTATGACAGCAGGCAAGGAGATAGAGGAGCCTATAGCACGTCTGGCGCAGCTGGCCCGTGCAATTGGTATCCACCTTGTAATAGCAACCCAGAGACCTACCACAAGTGTAATTACAGGTAACATCAAAGCCAACTTCCCTGCCCGTATAGCGTTTATGGTACGCTCGAGTGTGGATTCAAGGACAATTCTCGACCAGACCGGTGCAAACCAGCTGATAGGTAAAGGAGATATGCTAATTTCAATTGGCGGCGAACTTACCCGTGTACAGTGTGCATTCATAGATACCAAGGAGGTGGAGAGGGTAGTGGACTTCATAGCCGACCAGAGGGGTTACACTACGGCACACTATTTGCCTGAGTATGTGGGAGAGGACAAGGAAGACGATGGCGGAGTAGGTGAGGTTGACCTCAACAGGAGGGATTCCCTCTTTGAAGATGCTGCAAAACTTGTAGTGATGCATCAGCAGGGCTCAACATCCCTAATCCAGCGCAAGATGAACCTCGGTTACAACAGGGCCGGACGAATAATGGACCAGCTTGAGGCTGCCGGAATCGTAGGGCCATACGAGGGAAGCAAGGCCCGCCAGGTACTGGTTGGCGATCTTAGCGAGCTGGACGCCCGTCTTGCAAACATCAAGGATATTTATGGCTAACGGATTCATAAACACTTTAGTGGCGTTCCTCATTGCGGGCGCCACTTTATCTTTCAGCTTCAAGGCAGTTGAACCTTCTGGGAAAGTTATGTATGAAGGCTCCGGCACGGTGCTTGCCATCGGCGATTCCTACCGTATGGAAACACCCCAGATGCTCGTTGTATCTGACGGGGAAACCAAAGGCATTTACCAGAAGGAGATAGATGAAATAGTGCTGCAAAAGGTGGCTTCTGCCGGTGCAACGGGTGCTTCGGCACCAACGGGTTCCGACGGCAACCTTTCGGCGGCAAATACAACCCTTCAGGGGATAATGGACAATCCCTTTGCAATCCTGCAGCATGCAGGCAAATTCTACACGGTAACAACTTATAAGGGGGGCAAAAAAGCCACTTCCGGTGCTCCCGGTGCCCTTCCCGACAAAATCGAACTCCGCGCCGCCTCCGGTGCTGTATACACTATCGGGATACTGGATGCAAAAAAAGAGGATACCGTGGATGCATCCTCTTTTGTCCTAAATCTAGATGATTTCCCTACTGCAGTGGTTACTGATTTGAGGTAGGGATACTTATACTGTAAAGGTATTCTGGAGCAAAATCTGCTCCATTATCCCATTGAACAGTATTAAAAGGAATTGTGAATTCTTTGAAGTAGGCTTTGTCTCTCAAAGGAGCAAAAACTTCTCCATCCAAACTGTTCTCAAAATCCACAATCCTGACTTGCTGATTGTTGAACCATACCTTAAGTTTGTAATCAGACAGATATTCAGCCTTAATGATTTCCAACATATCTTCTTATTTAAGAGGAGCAATGGTTCCAAGAGGCTTGCCTGTTTGTGCTCTGTACCAATACTCAGTAAGTTGATCCTTGTTAATTTCCCACCACTCCAATATCAGTTTAATTGCACGTGCCGGCATAGATCCATTAATCTCTCCATCTGCGATATTGACAGTGATACGGTACTCATTGTACCATGCATGGAAGTGAGGGGGACAGTGATCTTTAAAGTTCATAAAAATGATAATCCCATAAAATCTGCTGATTTGTGGCATAGTAATAATAATTTAAGGTTAATAATTAAATTATCATTACCCCTCCCTCTCTTTCTCCACAAATATACATAATGATATGCGTAAATAGGGTAAAAATCTGCGGGTAAAGTGCAGATTTTTCTTTTTTTGGCAATTATCCCTATAGTAACCCTGCCTCTTCAAATACTTTCTTTATGGAAGGGTAGGTGTTTTGCAGGTATTCAGGGAGTTTGGCGGCCGGTACCCATTCGCAACGGCTGATGCCCTCTTCTGTTTGGGGAACGGTAACGGTGCAGTCGCCTGAATATTTCATGTTGTACCAGTAGGTATGCTTGAGCATGTGGAGGCCGTTCATGTGGTAGGTGTGGTGGGTGATGCACAGCAGTTCTCCCTGCTCAAGGCCGGTGATGCCGCACTCTTCTTCCACCTCACGTAATGCGGTGATGGCAATATCTTCCCCCTCTTCCTGTTTTCCCTTAGGGAGGTCCCACAGACCGTTGCGGTGTATGAGTAGGTATTCTCCTGCTGTGTTCTGCACCAGTCCGCCGCCGGCGTTTATTGGGGTGAGGATGCTGCAAAGGTGGACAAGGGTTTCCTCCAATTTGCAGGGAAGAGTGGATATGCACAGCAATTTGATGTTTTCGTTCCTGTCAAATAAACAAGGGAGCTCCTGGAGTGTTTTAACATCAGGAGAGTGCAGCACAACGGCATTGGGGTTGTACTGATTTGTTGCTTCCTGGTTACAAATTCTTAAAATTCGGTTGTTAAAGTATATGCTGTACATAAAATTTAAAATGATTTCACTATATTTGCAGTAACCGCGATATATGATGCCGGTTTTAGTTATATTTGCAAACAAAGATAATGATGAATTATGGAATCTATAGAAAAAATCGTTGCTAAACAGCTGTTGGATATCAAAGCTGTAAAGTTGAGTCCTGAGAAACCTTTTACTTGGGCTTCCGGCTGGAAGTCTCCAATTTATTGTGATAATAGAAAAGTTTTGTCTTACCCTGCAGCACGTAAGGTTGTTTATGAGGCATTTGTGGAGATTATCAAAAAACATTTCAAGGATGTTGAGGTAATTGCAGGTGTTGCAACTGGAGCCATTGCCTATGGTATGATGGTGGCAGAGGTTCTTGGCCTTCCATTCGTTTATGTAAGACCTAAACCGAAGGATCATGGTACAGGTGCTCAGGTTGAGGGTGACCTTCCTGAGAAGGCAAGGGTTGTAGTTGTAGAGGACCTTATCTCTACCGGAGGAAGCAGCCTTGCAGCAGTTGACGCTTTGCATAAGGCTGGCGCAAACGTACTTGGTATGGTTGCAATCTTCTCTTATAACTTCATCAAGTCTATCAGGGCATTTGAGAATGCAAATGTTGAGCTTCACACTCTAAGCCACTATGAGGCACTTTTGGAGAAGGCAGTGGAGGAGAATTACGTTAAGCCGGAGGATCTTGATGTCCTTAAGGAGTGGAGAATCAATCCTGAAATTTGGGGCAAGTAAAAGATGGGAATAACTCAGATTAAAGGGAAGGTTGTTACAGTGGAGCAACCTTCCTATGTATTATATACCGCATTCTCAGACATGAGGAATTTTGTTGCAGCCCTTCCTCCCGACAAAAAGGAGGGTGTAGTGGCAACTGAGGATACAATTGAGGGTGAGGTGCAGGGATTCAAGATGGGTCTGCAGATTACACACAAGACCCCTTTCTCTTCACTAATGTTCCAGAATTACGGCAATACCCCTTTTGAGTTTGCCATTACGGTGTTCTTCGACGCCATTGATTCATACAAGACCGCTTTCCACCTGGAGCTTAATGCAGATCTTCCAATGATGGTGAAGATGATGTTGGGAAGCAAGCTGCAGGAGGGTATAGACCAGATTACCGAGCAGTTGGGCATGGCTTTGAGCGGAAAGATTGATCCTTCAAAAATAGATCCCGAGGCGTTTGCCGAGGAGATGAGAAAACGTTACAGTTAGAATTGATGAATTATAGAAACTGTTTCCTGATATTTGCTGTAATTTGTATTTGCGCTGCAAGCTGCTCCTCTGTGGAGCCTGTAAAGGTAAATGCAATAGTTCCTCATCCGGCAAGTATTGAGGTTTTGGATAACGGGGCATTCCTGCTTGGCGGGAGTGCCGCTGTTGTTTGTAAGGGTGAGGGTACTGAAAATTCAGCAGCTTTCCTTAAGGGCTATCTGCAGGAGCATTATGGGGTAACCTCGCGCAAATGGGGTGCCCGCAAGATTGAATTGAGGATAGAAGAGGACTCTGCCGCAGTTCAGGGGGCATATTCCCTTGAGGTTCTTCCCCGAAAGATTACTGTAGTAGGGAAGAATGAGCCCGGTCTGTTCTATGGTGTGCAGACATTGCTGCAGCTGTTGCCGGTACCTGAAGTGGCTCACAGTGCTGTGAATGGCGAAGGGGAGATTGCAGGGGAGGCAGACGGGAAGACTGTCGGGAAGAAGATTGCGGTTCCTGCGGTGAGGATTGAGGATGCGCCGGCGTTTGAGTACAGGGGTATGCATTTGGATGTTGCAAGACATTTTATGCCGGTGGAGTTTGTGAAGAGGTACATTGATTATCTGGCGCTCCATAAGCTGAATTATTTCCATTGGCACCTTACAGATGACCAGGGTTGGAGGATTGAGAGCCGCAAGCACCCGCGCCTTAATGAGGTGGGTTCGTACAGGGACGGTACAATTATTGGACTGTATCCCGGTACCGGCGTTGATTCTACAAGATATGGCGGTTATTATACCGTGGAGCAGATGAAGGAGGTTGTGGAGTATGCGGCGCAGAGGTATATTACCATTGTTCCGGAGATTGACCTTCCGGGGCACTGTATGGCTATTCTGGCCACTTATCCCCAGTTTGGAACTGAGAGCAACGGGGATGTTAAACCAGCCATTACCTGGGGCATTTACAATAAGCTCAATAATGTTATGGCTCCAAGTGGGGAGGCGTTTGCTTTCCTTGAGGATGTCTTTGGGGAGCTGATGGACATTTTTCCGGGGCCGTATATCCATATGGGGGCGGATGAGTGCTGTCACAGATGGTGGAAAGAGTCGCCAAGGACACAGGCTTTCATTAAGGAGCACGGTTTGGGCGATGAGAAAGGGTTGCAGAAGTATTTTGCACAGAGGGTTGGTGATATGATCAAGGCCAGGGGGAGGATTCCGCTTGGATGGGATGAGATGGTGGACAACGGCCTGGCAGAGGATGTGGCTGTGATGGTATGGAGGGGCGGCCAGCGATGGGTTCCTGCGGCTGAGAGCGGACACAAGATAATCATGACCCCCAACGGCAAGAGTTACCTGAACTACAAGCAGAGGCCCGATGAGAAGCGTCTGGCCCATATGTTCAGGCTGGTGGCTCTGGATACAGTGTACAACTATGATCCTACACCGGATACCCTTTCTGCGGCAGTGCTGGAGAATGTGATTGGCGGCCAGGGGTGCCTGTGGACAGAGTATTATGCCACTCCGGCCGATGTGGAGTATGCGATTTTTCCACGCATTTCTGCCATAAGTGAGGTGTACTGGACACGTGAGGAACTTAAGGATTATGGAAGGTTCCTGGAGGGGATGCCTGTGCAGTTCAGGCGTTATGCCCTTTGGGGAGTGGAGGAGCCTTGCAGATATATTTTTGAATCGGAAGAGGAGCGTGGCCAGGAAGTTAAGGTGGCTCGTACTGCCGAAGATGGTGACTAATTTTTGGGAATTATGGAATTGCCTGTAGAATTTAGAGAGTATGCCGTTGCGGCCCTTGGAGAGGAGGTTGCACAGGGATTGTTTGATGTTATTGGCTCCGGAGAGGAGATTACCTCCGTGAGGGTGAACCCTTTTAAGGTGGATGAGAGTTCAGTGGAGGAGGGATTTTTCCCTGCTGAGGTTGAGGGGAAAGTGAAATGGAGCGAGTTGGGACACTATCTTAAGGAGCGTCCTGTATTTACCCTGGATCCTTTGTTCCACGCCGGCGGATATTATGTACAGGAGGCCAGCAGCATGTATATGGAACTGGCCTTGAATGCCATAGAGAAGGATTATGCTGCAAGGTGCGGTGAGGAGGAGGGGACATTTTTTGCCCAGCGGGTGAATGCCCTTGACCTTTGTGCCGCACCGGGTGGAAAATCTACCCATCTGGTATCTTTGCTTGGCAAGGATTCCCTTCTGGTTTCCAATGAAGTTATAAAGAGCCGTTCTGTTATACTGGCCGACAATATAGCCAAATGGGGTTGCGACAATGTGGTGGT
This sequence comes from Bacteroidales bacterium, assembly GCA_017380095.1. GTDB lineage: Bacteria > Bacteroidota > Bacteroidia > Bacteroidales > UBA932 > Egerieousia. The sequence goes on along the minus strand of JAFOER010000006.1, from coordinate 4,711 downwards.
AACCAATAATGACCCTTCAGATTTTGGAGCCTTTGAAGGGCTCTTTGACCTTATAGTTGTAGATGCTCCATGTTCCGGTGAAGGGCTTTTCCGCAAGGAGCCCGAGGCCATTGGTGAATGGAGCCCGGCCAACGTGCAGCTCTGCGCCCAGCGCCAGCAGCGCATCCTTGCCGACATCTGGCCCGCCCTCGCCCCAGGCGGTTACCTCATCTACTCCACCTGCACCTACAACAAACACGAAAATGACGGCAACCTCGCCTGGCTGGAGGGGCTAGGGTGTAATATTGTGACGTCGTCTTCTTTTACAACTGCTTCAGAATCAGGTATCATTTTAACGGAGAAGGGCGGGTTGCAGTTTGTACCGTGTAAAATTAAAGGTGAGGGGCAGTTCATGGCTGTTGTGCGGAAGGAGGGCGATTGGGAGCCTTCAAGTTTTGGAAGTGCAGCGCAGGGCAAGAAGAAAAAAGGAGGCAAAGACGCCAAAAAAGGTGCTCCACAGATGGATAAGGATTGCCGGTATCTTCCTGACAACTATGTGAAGGTGCTGCAGGGAGATCTTGTAAAGGGATACAGGAAAGAGCTGTACGAGAAGATAAAATTTGTGGAGGAAAACCTCAGAACAGTGCTGTCGGGAATAGCGGTGGCAAACAAGAAGGGAAAGGACTACGTGCCCCACGCAGACTTTGCCCTGCAGGCAGTGGTTGCAGATATGGTGGCATCAGAGTGTCTTCCCGACGGAATCTCTGCCGTTGAAGTGGGGAGGGAGGATGCCCTCAAGTTCCTTGCAAAGGAACCACTGGTGCTCCCCGGCGCCCCAATGGGCTACGTGCTGCTGGTGTACCGCGGCCTCGGCCTCGGATTTGTAAAGAACCTCGGCAACCGCACCAACAATCTCTTGCCTATGGCAAGGAGGATTAGGATGGAGATAAGGTAGGGAAGTATAATTGATTGAACATAACCAAGATGGAAATTAGAAATTACATATTCAGTAATGACGGTTTACAGTTGCTCAAACAGCATCCTAAAGGTCAGAATTGGCCTGTTGTTTATTTGATTGACAATGATAAACAATTGTATGTTGGTGAAACTACCAGTGCGGGAGGCAGGTTTAATCAACATCTTAATAATCCGGAAAGGCAATCCCTTATCAATATCCGATTTATCTTTGATGATCAATTCAATAAATCTGCAATATTGGATATTGAGCAGACATTGATTCAAATGTTTTTGGCAGACCAGAAGTACAAGTTGCAGAATAAAAATGGAGGGCAGTCATGTAAACATGATTATTACCAACGGGCACTTTATCAAAGTAAGGTTGATGAAATCTGGAATGAATTAAAAAGACACAATATTACAAAAAGCAGCTCTTCTGAAATCAGAAACTCCAATTTGTTCAAGTATTCTCCATATAATACTTTAACTCCTGAACAGGAAGCGGTATCACATGAAATTATAAGTAACATATTGGATACCCTGGAAAGTGACAAGACTGGTACCTCAATCTTAAGTGGTAAGGCAGGTACAGGTAAATCTATCGTCGTTATCCATATGATATATACTCTTATGAGTGCAATGAATATCAGATATAACGATGGCGATCTTGGTCCGGAGGAGCAATTGGAATTGCTTGAAAGGATATCCATTTCCAACAGAATACGTGAGTATGTTGATAAGCATGGAAGTCTTAAAATTGCTTTTGTAGTTCCTATGACCTCAATAAGGAAAACATTCAAGGCCGTATTCAAAGCATCAAAAGATACAGGACTTAATCCTGCTATGGTTATTGGTCCTCAAGAAGTTGTTAAGGAAAACGGTAAGTATGACGTGATATTTGTAGATGAATCACATAGATTGGCAAGAAGGCATGGCATTACCAGTTACGGTTCATTTGACGAAGCGTGCAGGACTCTTGATATTGACGAAAGCACGTCAACGCAACTTGATATGATCCAAATCAAGTCAAGATACAGTGTCCTTGTTTATGATGAAAACCAGACGGTAAAGTCATCTGATCTAACAGCCGAGCAGTTTGAGAGTGCACTAGTAAGAAGAGATGTACGGCATAGGAGTAACCTTAAATCTCAAATGAGATGTGAGGGAGGTGTAGCTTATACCCAATATCTTGATGATATTTTTCAGGTAAATCAGAGCCAAAAATTGGATATCACCAGTTATGATTTTAAAATTTGGGATGATCCGAATGCTATGATTAGGGAAATACGCCATAAAGATTCTTTAATGTCTTTGTGTAGAGTAGTTGCCGGTTATTCATGGGAATGGCAATCCAAAGAGTGTATAACGTTGGAACAAGCTATAGACAAAGGTTTGGAGGATATTGAACTTGATGGCGAAAAGTATGTATGGAATATGAGCAATCAGGAGTGGATTTTACGACCTGGAGCTGTGAATGAAATAGGATGTGTCCATACAACTCAGGGATATGATCTGAATTATGTAGCTGTAATATTTGGTAAAGAGATTGATTATGATGAGCAATCCCAAACCATTACTATAGACAGAAGCAAATTCTATGATACCAAGGTGAAAAGTGGGGTTGACGACGCTACTCTAAAGAAGTATATTGTCAACTCATATAAAGTTATGATGACTAGAGGTATAAAAGGATGTTATGTATATGCATGTAATCAGGGAATGCAGAATTACCTGAAAAGATTTATGGATACATATAGATAAATAGATCCTCAGCTATAGTTCATTATATTTTTTTGCAGTTCCACGGGATTTTTCGACAGGATATTTTTCAGCATTTTTACGCATTTTTTCTTCTACAATTTGCAATGGGTCAAGATTTAGTTTTTCGGCCAAAAGAAATGCATAATTAAAAATATCTGCCAATTCTTCTTTTACTTTCTCCGGTTTGGCCTCATTATGGGATTTCCAAAGGAAGCACTCCAATAATTCATTGGCCTCTATGCTAATAGCTATAGCCAAGTCTTTTGGATTGTGGAACTGATCCCAATCTCTATCTTCTGTAAATTGTCTTATCTTTTCGGTTATTTCTTTTATCTCACCCATAGACACATATATTAGCTTATCTGATAAACAAAAGTAGACATATTATAAATTATGTCCAAACTTTACATCCAATAAAAGAACACCCACATCTCTGCGGGTGTCCAAACGGGTGGAAGATGCTATAAGTTTATGCCCTGTTACCCTTTACGGTAATGGGGCTTTACGTAAACCTTCTTGCCGTTAACCACTCTGAAGTGGCCTCGGATAAAAAATTGTTTACGGGGAGCATCCTTGCACTCTTTGCTAAGGCGCTCTATTACGCATTTGTTGGAAAAAATATTGACTACAATCATAGTTTTAAATTGAAATTCGAGCGCGATGAGCGGCTTTTCAAGACTACATCACCCGTTATAACAAAAAACAGGGCTTGAATTATATTAAAATTCTTACCCTGTTTAAATTGCGTAGGAGCGCTTGCTTCTCCTATGATTGAAATATTTTTTCCAACGCAAAGGTATACATATTTGTTGGAAGTACAAGCAATTCCACAAAAGATATTGGTGAATTTCTTATCTTTGAAAACAAAACAACTTATCAACATGACAATCCAGGAATTCATCACAAAATATACTGAGGCATTCGGGCCTGCTGCGCCACTGCCAATTGCAGTTGCCTACAGAGGTACTCCTGCTGCAGAAGTGAGACCGGTACCAAAATGCATTGTCGGGAGTATCTCCAAAGTACGTGATGGAGAGCCGCTTACCCTCTGTGCAGAGAATGTCATTTGCGGAGGAGGAGGGCTCTACACCGCATTCAAGCCAATGCCGGAGAGGGTTCCTGTATTTGTGTCAGAGGTTGAGCATTACAAACAGTCCAAAGAGATGGTGAAGGAGTATGTGGAGGGGTTGGATATACAGATATCTCCAAAGCCATACCTTAATTTTGTGAGGGTGGACAAACTTGGCAATTGGGATGAAGCACAGGCACTGGTATTCTTTGCTGTTCCCGACATGTTGTCTGGACTGGCCACCTGGGCATTCTATGACAACAACTCCCCCGATGCTGTAACAACCCCGTTTGGCTCTGGATGTGCATCAATAATTACCTTTGCCGTAAACGAAAACCGCTACGGGGGCCGCAGATGCTTCCTTGGGATGCTGGATCCGTCTGCACGCCCTCTTGTGCCTGAAAATGAACTTACCTTCACAATCCCAATGAGCCGCTTCAAGGAGATGCTTTCCACTATGGATGACTCCGCACTGTACCAGAAAGCATTCTCTGCCCTCAAAAAGCGCATGAACAAAATATGAAACATACACTCTCCGAAATAGCAATAATCTTGTTTTTCTGTGTCTGATTGTGACAGGAATTTTAAACGCTTTCTTTCAGAATCTCTCTATCGCTATTTTATGCAGTATAAGTTTATTTATTATAGGATTCTTATTTGCAGCTTTGATAAAACTTATAGGAAAATTATAACAATCAGAGTTTTTAATTTTATGATCTGAGAGCGAAGAGCGGCTTTCAAGACTACATCACCCGTTATGTTAAACAAACAGAGCTTGTATTATAATAAATTCTCGTACCGTTAAAGTACTTAAGTTAAAAGTTAAGTATATGTAAGCTTAATCTATTGTATATTATTAAAATATCAGTAACTTTGCAGAAATAAGTATGAGTATGAGAAAGGTGGAGTTTGAGCCGGTTCTGTTGGGAAGAGAGGCTGATATTT
>JAFOER010000047.1 GCA_017380095.1 Bacteroidales bacterium | reverse complement strand
GAGCATGTTGCCAAATACTCTCCACTTATAGTAAGCGGCCTGGCATACGGTATAGATATAGCATCCCACAAGGCTGCCCTGGAAAACGGATTGCAGACAGTTGCAGTGCTCCCCAACGGCCTTGATATGATTTATCCTGCCCGGCACAGGGATGTGGCGGTACAGATGATGGGGCAGGGTGGGCTCCTTACCGAGTTCCCCAGGGGGGTGGCTCCCCAGAGGCTCAATTTTGTAAAAAGGAACAGGATCATTGCAGCCCTTGCCCAGGCGCTGGTTGTGGTGGAGAGCCGGGTAAAGGGGGGCTCAATGATAACTGCGGAGTTTGCCTCCAGCTTCAACAGGGATATCTTTGCCCTGCCCGGGAGAATTACAGACCCCAATTCATTCGGGTGCAATTACCTGATAGCCAAAAATGTTGCGGCCATATACAATTCTCCCTCAGCAATCCCTTCCGCACTGGGGTGGGAGAGGGAATATTCTCCCGATATGATATACCAGCCAAAATTATTTTCATTTGATGTGGAGAATAAGGAGAAAATATTGCTAACTTTAAAGTTTGATAAGGCAACAGGCATAGAGGAAATATGTGGGAAAACCGGATTGGAATGGGGACTTGCGTCAACTCTTCTGCTTGAGCTGGAGCTTGAGGGGAGGATAAAAGTTATAGGAAATACAGATTATTGTTTGACAAGATGATTGAATATGTAGATACCCACGCACATTTGTATGATGAGGCTTTTGACGGGGATTTTGATATCACTATAGAAAGGATAAAGGAGAGCGGAGTTGTAAAATGCATATTTCCGGCAATTGACTCAACATCCTTTTCCCGACAAATCTCTGCCGGTGAGCGCTGCGGTGATTTTGTTGCCCAGGCAATGGGGTTGCACCCCACATCAGTTGGTGCCAACTGGAGGGATGAACTCGATTTTGCACTTGATTCCATCGGGAAGACAAAATGTGTGGCAGTGGGGGAGATAGGAATTGACGGATACTGGAGCAAGGAGTTCATGCAGGAGCAGAAGGAGGTTTCCAGGGTGCAGCTGGAGGAGGCATACAACAGGAGTCTGCCGGTAATCATCCATGCCAGGGAGGCTACGGAGGAGATATTCCAGGTGTTGGATTCATTGGGTAAAAAGGTTCCGCAGGGGGTATTCCATGCTTTCAGCGGAAGTTATGAAACATATGAAAGGATTGCAAAATACGGTAATTTTATGGTGGGTATAGGAGGAGTTGTAACCTATAAGAATGCCGGGGTTGCAAAAAGTGTTGAAAGGATTCCGCTGGAGAGGATTGTACTTGAGACAGACAGTCCTTACCTTACACCTGTACCGTTCAGGGGGAAGAGGAACGAGAGCAGTTACCTGGTGCATATAGCGGAGAAGATTGCCCAGATAAAAGGGATTGCCCTTGAGGAGGTGGCCTCGGCAACAACATCCAATGCTTTTGAAATGTTCGGACTATAAAATTTACAATATATGGCTAGAAAAATATTGCTTGTATATACCGGCGGTACCATAGGTATGAAACAGGATCCGGAGACGCTGGCTCTCAAGCCGTTCAATTTCAACCAGATTCTGGAAGAGGTTCCGGAACTGAAGAAGTTCGGTTGCATAATTGATACATACTCGTTTGATCCGGTGATTGATTCATCTGATGTGCAGTTGGGTTTTTGGGTTACGCTGGCAGAGTTCATACAGAAGAACTACAGTTCCTATGACGGATTTGTGATACTTCACGGAACAGATACCATGTCATATACTGCTTCTGCCCTGAGCTTCATGTTTGAGAACCTTTCAAAGCCGGTGGTCCTTACCGGAAGCCAGCTTCCTATAGGAATGCTCCGTACGGACGGAAAGGAAAACCTCATATCGTCAATAGAGATAGCCTCTGCAGTGGACGCCCAGGGACACCCTGTGGTTCCTGAGGTGTGCATATATTTTGATACCCATCTCTACAGGGGTAACCGTACAACCAAGTATAACGCAGAGAACTTCAGGGCATTCCGCAGTGCTAATTGTCCGGTGTTGGCCGATGTGGGAATACATATAAAATACAACAGCGGCAATATCCGTATTCCCGACAACTATACAAACTTCCTTAAGGTTTCCACAAACCTGGATACCAGGGTGGCGGTACTCAAGATATTCCCCGGCATTACACCGCAGGTGATTGATGCGGTTCTTCAGATGGAGGGATTGAGGGGCGTGGTGCTTGAGACATTCGGATCCGGGAATGCTCCTACGGCAGAGTGGTTTGTAAGCAGGATAAAGGATGCGGTGCGCAGGGGTATTGTAGTTCTCAATGTTACCCAATGCCACGCGGGCAAAGTTGATATGGATGCCTATGCAACCGGAATAGCACTCAAGAAGGAGGGGGTAATAAGCGGGTATGACAGCACTACTGAGGCAGCACTCACCAAGATGTTTTACGCGTTGGGACAAAGTGACGATCTGTCTATTGTTAAAGAGCTGTTAAACAGTAATTTGCGTGGTGAGATAACAAATTAATGGCAATTATTTTGCTGAGTTTAGGAAAATTTTACCTAAATTGCGCTGAATTTATAGTATGAACACATAACTATAACTATTTAAATACATTGTTTAATTAAAAATTTTCAAAAAAAATTATGAAAAAATTTTTCATGTTTTTGGCAGTTATCGGCTTCGTAGCT
>JAFOER010000046.1 GCA_017380095.1 Bacteroidales bacterium | reverse complement strand
GACGTTACCCGGATATGATGGCACACCGTCTCCTCACACACTATCTGGACAAGGGAAAGAACGAGGACAAGAACCGTTTTGAGGAGATGTGCAAGCATTCATCACAGCGCGAGCACCTTGCAACCGAGGCCGAGCGCAGCAGCACCAAGTACAAGCTTGCAGAGTATATGCAGGACAAGGTGGGCCAAGAATTTGAAGGCAGCGTTTCCGGCATTACAGAATGGGGAATGTATGTGGAGATTGAGCCTTCTAAAGTTGAGGGAATGGTAATGCTCCGCGAGATTAAGGAGGACTTCTTCATCTATGACGAGAAGAACTACTGCCTGATTGGAAAATCAACCCGCAAGCGCTTCACCCTTGGCGACAAAGTGCGCATAAAGGTTTCCAAGACCAATCTAGAGCAGAAACTCATTGACTACACCCTTATCTGGGATCCTGCTTGGAACAAGGCAGCATCCAGAAAAGGAGCTGCAAGGAAGAGGAAGTAATTGTCCCCACAGATATAGGCCGCAAATTGCGGCCTTTTTTGTGTCTATGTGAGATTTTTTGCGCATAGAAGAAAAATAAGATATAAATATTGCACACTGTTTCATATTTATGTAAATTTAAGGCAATAAACATTTTACAACAGCCATGAAAAAGATTTTAGCCTTATTGATGATGTCATTTTTCGTTCTTGCATGCAGCAAGAGCGACCCGGAGAACCCTGCTCCGGATTTAGGACAAGATTCCATAACCTTGGGTGCAGGATCAAGTGAAAACGTTGTCCTTGGATCAAGTGCGGACCAGACAACAATAACCTTTACTGCTTCCTCATCATGGACAGCATCTACAATAGCCATAAATGGCCAGAACAGCAGCTGGTGCAACGTCTCTCCTACAAACGGACAAGCAGGAACAGGAACGATAACCATAAAGGTTGCCGAGAACACCACTTATGAAAGCAGGACTGCATCAGTTTCAATAAAGTCTGGCAATGCGTCAGTAATCATTAAGGTTGAGCAAGTGCAGAAGGACGCCATAGCATTGGTCCAAACCTTATATGAAATTGGCCAGGAAGGAGGAGAACTGGATTTTGACGTAATTACAAACGCAGCTCTGGAAGTTGTTATTCCCGACAGCTGCTCATCATGGATAACCAGAGTGCAGAGCAGGGCCCTTGATACCACAAGACTTTATTTTGACATTGCCCCTTATACCGGCAACGGCTCACGAAAAGGAACAATAGTGTTAAAGGCGGGAGAAATTTCACAGGGAATAACCGTTGAGCAATTTGGAGCAGTTGACGTATCAAGCATTCCTGACGATGAAATGTGGTACAAGACCAGTGACGGAACTGTCATGGCATTTGTAAGCAACGATTTTGGCAGGAATATCGTTTCCAACACATATAAAGGCGGTATTGGAAAAGTGAAATTTGACGGTCCTGTCACCAAGATTTCCACTCTCTATTCCTTTACAGGCCGAGAGAAAGTCACTGCATTGTATTTGCCGGATTGCGTTGAAAGCTTCAGCATCTCCAAATATACCGGACTTAAGGAAGTCAGAGTCCCTAAAAACATAAAGGAACCAGACTCAAACCCTTTCTTCTCTTGTACCAGTCTGG
>JAFOER010000005.1 GCA_017380095.1 Bacteroidales bacterium | reverse complement strand
TTGGCCTTATCTGCAAGGGCTGCACCAAAAGGAAGCACTCTGGAGGTGAATGTCTCTGCCCACCAGCCAAAAGTAGAAACTATAAAATCATAAAGGCCGCCAATAAGTCCGCTCACCAAAAGAAGCTTTGCACCGTTGCCGCCGGTCTCGCCGCTTACAAGCACCTGGGTGGTGGCTGTAGCCTCAGGGAAAGGATACTTGCCGTGCATATCGCTCACAAAATACTTCCTGAACGGAATAAGGAATAGTATACCCAGAACACCGCCAAGCAATGAGCTCATGAACACCTTAAAGAAATCTACAGTAAGCTCAGGATATTTTGCCTGAAGGATATAAAGTGCAGGAAGGGTAAAGATGGCACCTGCCACAATTGCACCCGAGCATGCACCAATTGACTGTATGATCACATTCTCGCCAAGGGCATTCTTTCTCTTCAATGCTCCCGACAAACCTACGGCAATGATTGCAATTGGAATTGCAGCCTCAAACACCTGGCCCACCTTAAGGCCAAGATATGCCGCAGCTGCAGAAAAAATGATTGTCATTACAAGGCCCAAAGAGACACTCCAGGCATTAACCTCCGGGTAAACCTTGTTTGGAGAGAGTATTGGCTCATACTTCTCGCCCGGTTTAAGTTCCCTTGCCGCATTCTCCGGCAAACCGGTTGTTTTAATCTCAGTATTTTCCATATTATAATTTTTTAAGTAATTTCGTAATTGCAAAGATAATAAAAACCTTTAACCCATAAATAAATGGAACAGCAACCTGTAATAAACGACCACAACAAAAAGGAGTATCCGCCAATGCATACAGCAGAACACATCCTCAATGCCACAATGGTAAAGATGTTCGGATGTCCCCGCTCAAGGAATGCACATATAGAGAGAAAGAAAAGCAAATGCGACTATGAACTCGCCGCTGAACCAACCGCAGAGCAGATTGCTGCAATTGAGGAGAAAGTGAATGAAGTTATCGGGAAGAACCTCCCTGTTACCGTGGAGTACATGACACAGGCGCAGGCTGCTGACATAGTTGATTTGAGCAAGCTTCCGCAGAATGCTACAGATACCCTCAGGATTGTGAGGGTTGGGGATTATGATGCGTGTGCCTGTGCAGGTGACCACGTGCAGAACACCTGTGAGATTGCACCGTTCAGGATCATAAGTGCAGATTTCACCCCTGCTGCAGAGGCCGGCCAGCCTGGACGATGGAGAATGAGGTTCAAATTGATGGAGGGGTAGCCACTCCAAAAACATATTCCTCTATAATATTAAGGTCTGTGACGTATTTCTCGCCAAGGAATCCGCACAGATCTTTTTCTGTTACAAGTTCCCTGTATTTCTGCATGTATATGTTGGCCAACGGAAAATAGCTCCAGTGCCATTTCTCCTCATTGTAGCCGTGCTCCCTCAAGCCGCTGCCGGGAGCTCCTTTCTCTGTATATGGCTGGTAGAAACCGTATTTGTGGGCATTTTCACATAGCCAGCGGTAAGTTTTTTTACCGTCGGGAGTATTCCAGTATTCCAGTTTTGGAGAATTGAAATCAAGTTCCGTCCCCCAATGGTGGCGGGAGGTGCCGCTCATTGAGTTGTATTTGAGGATACTTCTGGCTCTGCCCGGGCCTGCAGCCACACTGCTCTTCTGCCACTTCTGTTCCCAGATGTACCTCTGTACCCAAAAATTGCGTGAAGCGGAAGTTGCGGTAAGTTTAACCCCATCCTTCAGGGCAGCCTCCCTCATGGCCAGATAGGCCTGCAGTGTCCTCTTCTGAATGAAATTGTTGGGCCTGCGGAGTACGGTATATGCCGGAGCAATCTCCACAAAATTGGTATCCTTCTCAAAATGGGTCTTGCCCAACAGGAACTCCCTGGTGGGTTGTGCCGCACCAACAATATCCTGGGCAACCAGCAATGCCGGCCACAGGAACAGCACCGCTACAGCAATCATAAATCTTTTCATGCCGGCAAAGATAATTGCATTGGAGCAATCTCACAAACGGCACCATTACCGGGAACGGCACTATTCCAATAATCTTGAGAAGTAAACCTCCTCCATGGAGTCTGTGATCCCTTCCACCACTATCCTGAATTTTCCCTTGTACTGCGGAAGTATGCATTTGAACTCAAACACCTCACCGGCAGGGATATCAACCATAGGATTCCAATATATTGTAGAGAGGAAATTAGGATATTCTTCCCCTGCAGCAACCTGTCCTCCCAATAATACCACAGGCCAGCTTACTCCGTCAAATCCAACCACGGCAACATTCTTTGGCAGTTGTACACCACCCATATCACCCTTGTATGTAATGAAATTCACTACTCCATCATAAATGAAATTATTGAGCATGTACCTCTTTGGATAAACCACAATCCGTTTCACCAGCTGCTGGTTCACGCCAAGGATCACAGAATGGTCACTCACCGGAATACCGTCCAACAATGCAAGACACCGCCCACGGCTCTCCCAAAGCACTTTAATCTCCGCTTTGCCTCCGTCACGCCTTACCCTCACAAAATCCACGTACTCCCTGAGCACCTCTTCCAGGTTCATGAAACGGGTATAATCATCCAGGTCATAAACCAGAGGAGGGGTATTTCCCGCAAAGGAATTGTCTTTCCTTGCACACATCTCCCACAATGTATCAGAATCAAACCTGCGGGCTATCTGCATCCTTCTGCCCCTCTCCCGCAAACCTTTTTCCATTTCAGGGGATATCTCCAGCTGAGGAATCTCCACTGCCGCCCTTTTATAATCATTCTCCACAATCTCCACCTCATAGGCCATGGAAGTAGCCATAACTTCAAAAGCAAGGTCTCTCCTGCCCATAATGTTTCCTGTATGGAAAACTGCCGTTCCGTCTTCGCCTATACGGGTCACATACACATCATCCGCATTTCCCGCACCGCTCATATACAACCATTTGCCAACTGCGCTGCTTCCATCCTTCCCCTTTACTCTTACCGTAATTACCTCTCCCGCATAATCCACCTCATCCAATTTTGCAAAATTACCCTTCCTTTCCAACAAAGTAGTGCTGTTATAGCTTCCCGATATCTCCTCCAGC
>JAFOER010000045.1 GCA_017380095.1 Bacteroidales bacterium | reverse complement strand
CACCTTAAGTTTTGGAAAGTAGTTTGCAAGTCTGTTTATAAGTTTGTCGTTTACTCCAAAAATTTCAACCGGATCAATCTCTGTCAATTCAATCTTCTTCTCTGCCATATTCTGTATAGTGTTATTTCAATTTCTTTATAAGGCCCCTGTTGAGGAAATCATTGTATGTCCTCTCCATCCTGTCGTACTGGTACCTGTTTTTAACAGTCTCCCTCTTCCCGATGATTTCCTTTACCGGAACCACTGTATAATGGGGTGCGAACTCATCCTTCTTGAAGCACCACAACCATTCAATCTCCGGTTCCAGCAAAACCGTTTCCCCAGTTATGCTGTTTTTCTGTATACGGACGGTAACCATCATCTCCAGCTGGGTAAAATCCGGGGTTGTCTGGTTGCTTATATAGTTTCCAAGCGAGTAGAACAGTATGTTTTCGCCGGAATACTCTGCACTCTGGGGAACGTGGGGATGGCTCCCTATGATTACCCTTACCCCTTCCCTCTGCAGCAGGCGGGCAATCTCCTTCTGCCTGTATGAAGGCTTGAGCATATATTCTTCTCCCCAGTGAGGGGTGCATATTATAATGTCTGCCCCCATCCTTTTGGCTCTGGCAATTGTCTCCTTTATATGGGTTGTGTCCATCATGTTCATCCTGCATGGATCCGGAAGGGGGAAGCCGTTTGTGCCGTAGCTGAAGTTGAGAATAGCCAGCCTTATTCCCTTAATGTTGTAGAAAACAGGATTCAGCTTCTGCTCCTCTTCCAGGTTGCGGTAAATTCCAACATATCGGGCTCCTGCCTTTTCATATGTCTCTATTGTGTTGAGAAATCCCCTTTTCCCTTTGTCGAGAAGATGGTTGTTTGCCAGAAGGAAGAGGTCTATGCCGCTCTTTTGTGCCTGCCACAGGACAGACTCGGGGGCGGAGAACAGGGGGTATCCGCTGTACGGTGGGGTGCCAAGGGGGAACTCCATATTGGCAACTGCAAGGTCTGCCTTGAGCAGGGTCTCCTCTATATGTTTGAACATATATGAATAGTCATAAGATTGGGGCAACAAAGGGTCCTCGCCCTGTATGAGGGCATCCTGCAGCTGCTTGCCGTGCTGCATTACATCCCCAATGAAAGTGAGTGATACTGTATCAAGGACATTCAGGAACCTGGCGCAGCGGGGAGGTGTTGGAACCTTGATCTCTGTATCGGCAACAAGGACTGGAGGGGCAAGGGTTATCCCGGCTCTCTGCGGTTGCCTTTTTTTTGCACCGTACATAAAAAAAGGAAGGCAGACAATAGCCATTGCCGCCATAATGATCCTTACATTTATATTCCTTTTGAACTCTCCAGTCATTGTCCTTTTGCCATTTGCAATTGTAAATATACATTTTTTTTGTGATTGCACCATTATTTCATATTTTTGTAAGAATACTTGTCATTAACATATGAAATATTACCGTAAAACAGCATATCTGTTCCTTTCTATAGTTTTTGCAATTTCACTCCAGGGATGTGATTGGGTTAAAGGGCAATTGGGAATGCCTACATCTGAGGATATTGCAAGGATGAAGGAAGAGATAAGGATAAATGAGGAGCAGAAGGCGGCAATTGCCCAAAGGGAGCAGTTTGTGCGTGACTCACTGGCAAAAGCCAAGGCCCAGCAGGAGAAGGAAACCGTAACAGGATATCACGTGGTTGTGGGTTGTTTCAAGGATTATTCAAACGCTGCAAAACTGGAGAAATCACTTGAAGCCAAAGGATATGCGGATGCAATGCAGATTCCGCTCAAAAACGGATACATGATGGTTACTTTGGGGGGGATGGAGAAACTGGGAGAAGCTGTAAAGCTTATGAACAAAGTTTCAGAAGCTTCCGATATCCCGTATTTTGAGGAGGTATGGGTCTATAATGCATCGCACAAGCTACATAAGGAGAAACAGAATTAAAACATAACACTTGAATTATATGAAAACAACAGCTTTTACCCAGAAACACATTGAGTTGGGTGCAAAGATGGTACCTTTTGCAGGGTACAATATGCCTATTGAGTATGTAGGTATCAAAGATGAGCACAACGCTGTAAGAAACAACGTTGGTGTATTTGACGTTTCACATATGGGTGAGTTCTGGGTTAAAGGCCCTAACGCACTTGCTTTCTGCCAGTACGTTACATCAAATGATGTTGCAGCCCTTGTTCCCGGTAAAGTGCAGTACTCATGCTTCCCTAACGGTAAGGGTGGTATTGTAGACGACCTTCTTGTATACTGCATAGACAGCGAGACATATTTCCTTGTTGTAAATGCTGCCAACATTGAGAAAGACTGGAACCATTTGTGTGCAATTGCCCCTAAATTCAACATTACACCGGGCAAAGAGCTTTACAATGCATCTGACGAGATTTGCCAGTTGGCTATCCAGGGTCCAAACGCCCTCAAGATCATGCAGAGAATCTGTGATGCTCCTGTAGAGGATATGGAGTACTACACATTCAAGAAATGTACAGTTGCAGGTATTCCTAATGCAATCTTCTCAACTACAGGTTATACCGGTTCAGGAGGATGCGAGGTATATGTAGCAAACGAGGATGCCGACAAACTTTGGAAAGGTGTATTTGAAGCAGGCGCTCCTGAGGGAATCCGCCCTATCGGTCTTGGTGCACGTGACACTTTGAGACTTGAGGCAGGTTTCTGTCTTTACGGAAATGATATTGACGATACAACCTCTCCACTTGAGGCAAACTTGGGATGGATTACCAAGTTCAACGATGTAAAAGGCGATTTCATTGACAGGGACTACATGCTTAAACAGAAAGCTGACGGCCTTACAAGAAGACTTTGCGGTTTTGAGTTGGTAGACAGAGGTGTTCCACGCCACGGTTATGAGGTTTGTGATGCTGAGGGCAATGTTATTGGAGTTGTTACTTCAGGTACAATGGGCCCTACTTGCGGCAAGGCTGTAGGTTTGGCTTACGCTGCTGCCCCTTACTACAAGCTTGGATCTGAGATCTACATTAAAGTGAGGGAGAAACTGCTTAAGGCAGTGGTTGTAAAACCGCCTTTCTTCAGCAAATAACAGGTTTACATACAAATAAAAGAAGGGTGACACATCATTTTGCGTCACCCTTTATTGTCTGAAGTCCATAAATCTTCAATTGGGATGCCTCTTTGGTACGGATTTGGTAAAGGTTATGGAGTAATTTTTTTTTGGTTATGATAAGATGTCTATTGTTGTTTTTGCTTGGATTGACAATGTTTCATGGTAGCCTTTGTGCACAGATGCCTGATTCCATAGAGATACGTTTGAGAGAGAATGTCGCATATCTTTCGGATCCTGCAAGATTGGGCAGAAAAGCCGGTTCGCAGCAGGAAAAGGAGGTTGCGTCATATCTTTACAGGCAATTGGCTGAGTATGGCGTTACTATGCTTTCACCTGAGGAGGGGGAGGATTTCTATATAGCAAGGGATGGCGACACCCTGCACTCCCGCAACGTTATAGGTATAGTTGAGGGGTATGACCCAAAACTGAGGGATGAGTATGTTGTCATTGGCGCCCATTATGACCATCTGGGCGTTTCTACACTTAAGATTGACGGGCATGACGTGCAGCAGGTGTATCCGGGAGCGGATGACAATGCTTCCGGTGTTGCAACTTTGCTGGAGGTGGCCAGGGAGGTTGCCGGGCAGAATTTCCTTTTCCGAAGGTCTGTGATTTTTGCATTCTTTGGGGCAAAGGAGATGGGAATGGCCGGGAGCTGGTATTTCCTCAACCGTTCTTTTCCTCATGTGGGGAACATTGTGGCAATGATAAACCTTGATAT
>JAFOER010000044.1 GCA_017380095.1 Bacteroidales bacterium | reverse complement strand
CCGGGCAGGAAAATGCCCCAAATCCTGCGCGGAAGGTGCCCCAGAGGCATTCCAGGCAGAAAAAGGGGGCAGAATCTGCGCGAAATGGGATACCTCCCGCCTGCCACCACCCTGTCAGACACAAAAAAAGAGGCCGGTCCAAGACCGGCCTCCTCAAATTACTTGCTTATTTAAAATTAAGCTTGTACGATAGCACCCATTGGGCAAGCGTTAGCGCAAGTACCGCAATCAGTACACATGTTAGCGTCAATTTTGTAAATGTCGCCTGCTGAAATAGCACCTACTGGACACTCGTCAATGCAAGTACCGCAAGCTGCGCAATCCTCTGTAATTTTGTAAGCCATGACTTTAAATTTTATTGTTTGTTAATTGTGTTTAAACCGGCGCAAAGATAGCAACTGTTTTCTTAGTATCCAAAAATATCTTCCAATGAAACTCTCTCCACCTTGCCGTATTTTGCAGGATTGAGGGCTTTCATGTCAAGATCTTTCTCGCTTCCCAAGATACCAATTACATATTTCCTGTCTTTGATAACCTTGTTCTGGAAATCTACAACATCCTGCAAGGTAAATTGTTGCACTTTCTCATACAAGTCTTTTCTTGGATCATAGGTACAGTCATACCCCTGCTTCTGCAAGTTCTGATAGTAATAAAGCACATCCGAGCCCAACAGGCGCTGAGTCCTGTGCGATGCAATGATGTTTTCCTTTGCAATGTCAAATGCAGCTTCAGACTGAGGCATCTGGTTGATAATCTCATCAAAAGCGTTTACAGCATCCATCATCTTGTCATTCTGGGTTGCAATGAATGTGTTGAAATTGTAGGTCTCGCCTTTCTTGCCTGGAGTCACATATCTCGCATTTGCAGTGTAAGCCAAACCTCTGGCCTCCCTCATCTCCTGGAATACGATAGAGTTCATTCCGCCGCCAAAGTACTCATTGTACATCCTTATGATTGCACCTCTATTCTCAGCAGGATTGAAAGTCTCACCTGTATTTGAGTATTGCGACATGTAAATCTGTTTTGCATTGTAAGGGGCAATCACAACCTTAGGATCATTTACTACCTGAAGTTTAAGGTTCTCCTGTTTAGGATATTTCTCAAGCTTCTCAGGAATATTGTGATGTTTCTCCACAACTGCAATTACATCAGCCATCTCCATAGGGCCATAGTAAGTGATCATCTGCTCATATTTTGAAGCATTCTTTATCTCCGCCAAAAGCTGGTCAGATGTCAAAGCCTGGATCTCAGCATTTGAAAGTACGTTGCGGTTGACATCCTTACCGTAGTTGATGTACTGTGTAAGCATTGAATAACAGCTTCTCTGGCTTGTCTTGCTGTTGACTCTCTGTCTGAATATATTGCCTTTGTAATTAGCAAGAACTGCATCATCACCCTTTACATTTGCAATCTTGTCCTCAATTACTGCAAGGGCAGCCTCCATATTCTCGCTCAAACCCGATACGCTGATATAAAGCTTCTCACCGGCAGCACCAACCGAAGCGCTGCATGCAAGGTCATAAAGCTCTTTCCTGATCTGTGCTGCAGCTTTCTCAGCTGTACCAAGATAGCTGAAATAACCTGTAGCATATGATATGAGCTTATTGTCTTTTGTACCAAAATCAATTGCAATGTTCAAGTCAAACAGGTCATTCTTGACGTTTTTCTTGTAAAGAACTTCCACACCACTTTTTGCAGTACCTTTCTGCATATCCTTGCTGAAATCCACAAACACAGGCTCAATAGGCTGTGCTGCAGCAGCCTCGGCCTGAATCTGCTGAAGGAACTCACTCTGTTTGTCCCTGTTTGTAAGGATAGGGGTAATCTTAGGTTTGCTGATGGCTGCTGTCTCAGGAGCCTTGCCCTGCTCCTTATAAATGGTTACATAACCGTCGGTAAGATATTTGTTTGCCATTGCAACAACATCCTCTTTGGTAACTTTGGCCATATTGTCAAGCTCTGCAACCATGTCTGTCCAAGGAATCTCATAGATGAAGGAAGTCACATACTGGTCAGCCCTGTTTGAGTTGCTCTCCATCTCTGCCATCTCATATTTCTTCAAGTTGTTTATCACACTCTTTATCATGCTCTCGTCAAACTCGCCGTTCTTGAGTTTTGCAATCTGCTCCATCAACAGACCCTCAACCTGCTCCAATGTCTGGCCCTGTTTAGGTCTTCCGTTAAGTATAAAGAAAGAGTGGTCTGTAAATGTATTCACGCCGGCGCTTGCACCGCCAAGAACCTTCTGTGCCTGGTTGATGTTCACGTCAATAAGACCTGTACTTCCGTTGTTGAGGATGTTCTCAAGAACTGTAAGTGCTGGCATATCCTTGGAGTTTGCAGCAGGCAATCTCCATGCAATGTATAGGAACGGTGCCTCCTGGCCCTCAAGAACAACTTTCTCAGGAGCTGTAAGAGGCTCCTCAGCCTTGAACTCAAGTTTCTTCAAATTCTTGTTAGGCTGGAAATCACCCCAATATTTCTCAATTGCAGCAACCATCTCGTCGGGATTAAAATCACCTGAAACACAAATTGCGATGTTGTTTGGAACATACCACTCCTTATGGTAGTTCTTGATATTGGTGATTGAAGGGTTCTTAAGGTGCTCCTGGGTACCAAGAACGCTCTGCTGGCCGTATGGGTGGTTAGGGAAAAGTTTTGCAAGCATAACCTCAAGCACTCTTCTGCTGTCCTGGGTAAGTGACATGTTCTTCTCCTCGTAAACGGTCTCAAGCTCTGTATGGAATCCGCGGATAACGTTGTTCTTGAAACGGTCTGCCTGGATCTTTGCCCAAGTATCAATCTGGTTGCTTGGGATATCCTCCACATAAACTGTCTGATCATAAGATGTATATGCATTGGTTCCCTGAGCTCCG
Organism: Bacteroidales bacterium; assembly: GCA_017380095.1. Classification (GTDB taxonomy): domain Bacteria; phylum Bacteroidota; class Bacteroidia; order Bacteroidales; family UBA932; genus Egerieousia. The sequence goes on along the minus strand of JAFOER010000044.1, from coordinate 6,691 downwards.
ATTGCAGCCATAAGCTTGTCATACTCATTAGGGATGGCATACTTCGAAGCCTCATAAGAAAGGCTGTCAATTACCTTGTATGCCGCAGCACGCTCAGCCTCATCTGTAAGGAGCCTGTACTCCTCAAACTTCTTCTCAATGTCGTCCAAAAGGGTTTTCTCTGCAGCAAAGTTGCTTGTACCAAACTGCTCTGTACCCTTGAACATAAGGTGCTCAAAATAGTGTGCAAGACCGGTAGTCTCGCTTGGGTCATTCTTAGCACCAACCTTAACTGCAATGTATGTCTGGATACGTGGCTCATCCGGATTCACACTCATGTAAACCTTAAGACCATTGTCCAAGGTATAAATTTTTGTGCCAAGCAAATCCCCCTCTACTGTCTCATAGCTGTATTTGCTTCCACAACTGGCAGTAAAAACAAGAACTGCCGCCACCACAAATAACCTAAATAGTGATTTCATATTATAATTAGTTAGTTTAATTTCACTACAAAATTAGTCTTTTTGCACTATCTTTGTAGTGTAACAGTGTGAAATGAAAAAAATTTTATACATATTATTCTTCCCGATAGCAATGATTATTTGCTATCATGCTGCAGCACAGAATGATGCACAGCAGGAACAAGCCATTGAATTTTTAAGGAAAGTCCATAATTTCGGCAAAATTTCGGTAAATGAGGGGGCAAAGCACTGCACTTTTGAGTTCAGCAACACCTCAAACAAACCGGTTGTAATAACAAATATCCTCTCATCCTGCGGATGTACCACACCGGTATGGCCCAAAAAGCCCATAATGCCGGGCGAGGGGGGCAAGGTGGAGGTTACCTATCTCAACGACCAGGGACCCTACCCTTTTGACAAGACCCTAACCGTATACACATCCGCCAGCACAAAGCCCATAATCCTAAGAATCACAGGACTGGCATACGAGAACGAACGTTCAATGAAAGAGATGTTCCCTACAGCCATTGGCCCGTTGGGAGTAAAGAACAATGTAATAAGGGGAGGCCAGATTGCACAGGGAAAATCCAAGGGAGGCAATTTCAGGATAGCCAACATCTCAAGCAAAAGCGTGGAGGTAAAATTCACACAGGTATCACCTGGTCTGGAAATCTCAATTGAGCCAAAGGTTATCCCGGGCAACGGCATTGCAGACATAAGCTATACAATAAATACAGCTGCCGTTGAAAAATGGGGCAACACCACCTACTCCGCATACCTTGTATGCAACGGAGCCAAGGCATCAACACCAATCTCAATAGAGTGCATGATCCTGGACAACTTCTCCAACCTTACAAAAGAGGAGAAGAACAGGGCCCCAATGGTACTTGCAGAGAACAGTTCATTCAATTTTGGAACAGTAAAGAGGGGTGAAAAGGTAAAGGCAGCCTTCAACCTGCGCAACACCGGACACTCATTCCTCAAATACCATAAAATTGAGGCCAAACCGGAAATTCAAATAACCTCAAGGGCAGGTCTCAACCCGGGAGAGAAAACCACGCTGGAAGCGGTACTTGATACAAAAAACTGCAGCGGAGAGGTAATCTACACCCTCACCCTTGTAACAAACTCCCCAAACAGGCCCCTTGTGAACCTTTTTATAACAGGAACAGTTGAATAGAATTATAATCCCGACAAAAAACACATAACATATGAGCGCAACAACAGGAGAGTGGCCTCCAAAATGCCACGAGAACCCCGATACAGCATTGGTAGTAAATGAAGGTGTGGAACAGCCCCCTATCATCAACCCATACATAAAGAACTTCTTCAAGAAGAAACCTGCACTTCTCTCTGTAGAGGAATATATGGCCGGCATCACATCAGGCAACACAACCATCCTGAGCCAGGCCATCACATTGGTTGAGAGCAACCTTCCTGCACACAGGGAAGTGGCACAGAAGATTATTGCAGCCTGCCAGGAGCACGCCGTAAAGACCGGCATCAAATCAATGAGAATTGGTATCACAGGTGTACCTGGTGCAGGTAAAAGTACATTCATAGAGGCATTCGGAAGCTTCATCACATCAAAAGGTCACAAGCTGGCCGTACTTGCAATTGACCCCAGCAGTGAGAAAAGCAAGGGTAGCATCCTTGGAGACAAAACCCGTATGGAGACCCTTTGCAACGACCCCAATGCCTTCATCCGTCCCAGCCCGAGTGCCGGCTCACTTGGCGGTGTAGCCAGAAAAACCCGTGAAACCGTAATCCTTTGCGAGGCAGCAGGATTTGATGTGGTATTCATAGAGACAGTAGGTGTAGGACAGTCTGAGACCGCCGTACACTCAATGAGTGACTTCTTCCTTCTCCTTATGCTCAGCGGAGCAGGAGACGACCTCCAGGGAATAAAGAGAGGCATCATGGAGATGAGCGACCTGATAGCCATAACAAAAGCGGACGGCAACAATGTGGAGAAAGCCTCAATGGCAAGAGCATTGTACGCAAATGCCCTCCACCTCTTCCCTCCTACAGAGTCAACCTGGGTACCTACAGCCCTCACCTCTTCATCTGTAACCAAAGAGGGTCTTCCTGAGATCCTTGCCAAGATAGAGGAGTACTTTGACCTTGTAAGGGGCAACGGCTACTACGAGCACAAACGCCGCCAGCAGGCAAGATTCTGGATGTACGAGAGCATCAACGAGTCACTCAAGAACAGCTTCTACGAGAACCCTGTAATAGAGAAACTTATGGTTGACTATGAAGACGCCGTACTTGAAGGCAAGATGGAATCGTTCATTGCAGCGGGAGAACTATTGGAGAAATACAGGAGTTTGGACAAATAAAGATGAACTGGCATTTATTTATTGATGTACTGAGGAACAGTATCCTCATAACCGGTCTTGTGCTCATCATGATGCTCATGATTGAGTATTTCAACATACACTCGCACGGGAAATGGTTCAAAAGGATACAGGACTCAAAAATCAAACAGATATTCCTCGGGTCACTCCTTGGACTCGTCCCCGGATGCATAGGCGGATTCGCAACGGTATCTCTTTACACCCACAGGCTCCTGAGCATAGGTGCCCTTGTGGCAATGATGATAAGTTCGTCGGGAGACGAGGCATTTGTAATTATGGCAATGATGCCAAAAGAGGCAGTTGTCCTCTTTGCAATACTCTTTGCCATATCAATCATCACCGGACTGGTTACAGATTACATCATCTTCCGCAAACCGCAGGAAGACCTTTGTCCCGACGATTTTGAGATACACGACACAGACACACATTCCCACGAGAGAATACCTTCCCTTATGCGCAAGGAATCATACAGGGCAATGCTCAAACCTTCTAAAGAGAGGATTGCCATACTCGTGGGCATTGCCTGTTTCATTGCAGCCGTAATTATGGGAATCCTGGCCTGCGGACATGAACACACTGCAGATTGCTGCCATGTCCACGGTCACGTGCACTCCCACCACCACTCCGATGCCACGCTGAATATACTCAATGAGAAAAGCATAAACATAATGTTTGCCATAATAAGCATCATTACCCTTTTCTTTACAGCTGTAGCAAACGAGCATTTCATTAAGGAGCATATCTGGAAGCACGTTATAAAAAGGCATATGGTATCCATATTCCTGTGGACATTCGGAACACTGCTCATATGCAATATAGGCATGCAGTACCTGGATGTTGCCCACTGGATAAACAATAATATGGCATTTGTAATCCTGTTGGCCGTACTTGTGGGAATAATCCCCGAGTCTGGCCCGCACCTTGTATTTGTAACATTGTTTGCACAGGGTGTACTCCCATTCTATGTCCTCCTTGTAAACTCAATAGTACAGGACGGACACAGTGCCCTTCCGCTGTTGGCAGAAAGCAAAATGAGCTTTGCCAAAGCAAAGCTCATAAATATAGCAGTAGGATTGCTGATAGGTTACACCTGCCTTATCCTCTTATAATCTTCATTGCCTCCATAGGATCCTGTGCACCGAATACTGCACTTCCGGCAACCAATACATCAGCGCCAGCCTCTTCAAGAGCCCTGGCGTTTTTTGTTGTAACGCCGCCATCAACCTGGATAAGGCATTTTGCCCCCTTCTCATCAATCATCTTCTTGAGCCTGCGCACTTTGTCCAATGCGTTCTCTATGAATGACTGGCCACCGAAACCGGGATTAACGGACATTATAAGCACATAATCCACATCCATGAGTATATCCTCAATAAGGGTAATTGAAGTGTGCGGATTAAGTGCAACTCCTGCCTTCATTCCAAGGGCCTTTATGGCCTGGATCGTTCTGTGAAGATGGGTACACGCCTCATAATGTACGCTCAACCACTCAACTCCCAATTCTGAGAAGTTTGAGAGATACCTGTCGGGATCAACAATCATAAGATGTGCATCCAGCGGTTTGCGGGCCTTTTTTGCCATGGCCTTTACCACAGGAAAACCGTAGGAGATATTTGGGACAAACACTCCATCCATAATGTCGAGGTGGAACCAGTCTGCCGCCCCTTCATTTACAAGTTCAACATCCTTGTCAAGCTGTCCGAAATTTGCAGACAACATTGATGGTGCCAATAAAATACTCATATATACCTATTATTTAAAACTTACAAGAATTTCCTCAAGCAGCATCCTGAACTTGTCGAGCGATGCAAGATCCAGACGCTCTCCAGGAGCATGCACTCCCCTTAGTGTAGGACCGAATGAGATCATGTCAAGACCAGGGAACTTGTCAAGGAACAGACCGCACTCCAGGCCAGCATGTATTGCCCTCACTACAGGCTCCACGCCAAACAGTTTCTTATATGCCGCTACAGATGCCTCAAGAATCTGGGAGTTAACGTTCGGTTTCCATCCCGGATACTCGCTCTCGTGTGTAACCGATGCACCTGCCATCTCAAAACAAGCCTCAACCATCTCTGCAGCATATCTTCTGCAGCTGTTTATGGCACTTCTCTGGCTGGTACCTATCCTTATTATATTTCCTTTTATCATTTTAATTGAGGCAAGGTTGGTAGAGGTCTCCACAAGGCCTTTGACATCGTTGCTCATGGCAAGCACTCCGTGAGGGGCCGCATACAATGAATAGATGAGTGAAGCGGCAACATTCTTGTCAATTGCCTTTTTAGGGGTACCGAAACAGGTTCCCTCCTTCACATCATGGATTCCAACCTCCCTTGCAATGCCGTCAACAGCAGGATCGCTCACCTTGAACTCCTCCTTCACTTCCTCTACAACTTCCCTGAAAATCTTGAGGACAGATTTTTCATTTCTCTTGGCAAAACCAATCACTGCAAATGCCTCGCGGGCAATTGCATTCCTCTTGTTTCCGCCGTCAATCTCGTAAAGTTCAATGTCATGTTTTGCAAGAACCCTGTACAGGAAGCGGGCAAGAATCTTGTTGGCATTTGCGCGGTTCTTGTCAATGTCATCGCCGCTGTGTCCTCCCTGCGCTCCAAAAATCTTGAACTCGCATTTTACATAATCCTTGGTTGCAGGATAGGTAGTGTATTTGAATTTTGCAGTTGTATCAATACCGCCGGCACAACCTATGAAAAGCTCACCCTCATCCTCTGAATCAAGGTTGATGAGAGTCTTGCCTGTTATGAAACCTGGCTGCAATGCCATTGCACCGTCAAGGCCTGTCTCCTCACTTACAGTAAAGAGAGCCTCTATCCTGCCGCACTTCAAATCAGGGTCTGTAAGGGCTACCAGCTGGGCAGCAATACCAATTCCGCAATCTGCACCCAATGTGGTATCCTTTGCTATAAGCCAGCCGTCTTCCTCAACTGCAATGATTGGATCTTTGGTAAAATCATGCTCCACACCTGCATTCTTCTCGCACACCATATCCGAGTGGCTCTGCAGAACAACTGTAGGCATATCTTCCTTGCCCGGTGCAGCAGGACGTACAATAAGCACATTGCCTGCGCTGTCTGTATGGCACTCAAGTGAATGGTCTTTTGCGAAATTCTGCAAATAGGCGATTATCTGCTCCTCATGACCGCTCTCGCGGGGAATTCTAAGGATATCCTTAAAGGTATCAAGTATCTGTTGTGTCTTCATAAAAAAAAATGTATCAATTTCTCCCAAAATTAATACATTTTTCTTATTGTTCCACTTTTAAAAGCTTTTCTATATCCGAAACATACTGCTTGAATGTCCTGTCGGTTGCTATAAGGTCTCCAACCGTGTTGCAGGCGTGCAGTACCGTAGCGTGGTCCTTGCCTCCTATCTGGGATCCTATGGCAGCCAAAGATACTTTTGTAAGGCTTCTGCCAAGGTACATGGCAATCTGCCTTGCCTGTACAATCTCCCTCTTTCTGGTCTTTGACAACATAAGGTCTCTGGTTATGCCAAAATATCCGCAAACGGTATCCTGTATCTTGTCAAGCGATATCTCCTGTGAAACAGGGCTTATGATCTTGTCTGTAAGCCTCTGGGCAAGATCCATAGTAATTGTCTCGCGGCAAAGTGTTGCGTGTGCAAGCAATGATGCCAATGTTCCCTCAATCTCCCTTACGCTTCCCACTACCTTTGATGCCAAGAAATTAATCACATCCTCAGGCAACTCAATACCGTCCCTCATGCTCTTTGCCTTAAGAATCTCAAGACGGGTATTGAATGATGGAGGGGTAAGCTCCACTGACAATCCCCACTTGAACCTTGAGAGGAGCCTCTGCTCCAAACCCATAAGCTCTACAGGAGCTTTATCTGAAGTAAGAATCAGCTGCT
>JAFOER010000043.1 GCA_017380095.1 Bacteroidales bacterium | reverse complement strand
CACCGGATATATCACTGAGGGTCAGCTGTTCCTGAGAACCGATACCGATACCGGAAAGGTTATCGTTGACCCGTTCCGTTCATTGTCGCGATTGAAACAGTTGGTTATCGGGAAGCAGACAAGGGAAGACCACGGACAGGTGATGAACACAGGTGTGCGTCTGTACGCCGATGCTGCCAATGCAAAAACCAAATTGGAGAACGGTTTTGATTTGAGTGACTACGATTTGCGTTGCCTCGACTATGCAAAAGACTACTCAAACAAACTGTTGGCAATTGACGTGAACATTAAAATTGACCAGATGCTTGATACCGCTTGGGACCTGTTTGGAAAATATTTCAAACCGGAGGAGCTTGGTATCAAACAGAACCTTGTAGACAAATACTGGAAAGGCAACTAACGTATGGCAATCAAATTCCAATATAACAAGACATCACTCAACGAGCTCAACAAACAGCTCAAGATTAGGAAGAACGCCCTCCCTACCCTAAAGAACAAGGAGAGCGCCCTTAGGCTTGAGGTGAAGCGTGCCAAGGCTACAAGTGATGAGCTTATGGAAAAACTTGATGCCTCGCTAAAAGCCTATGAGTATCTGGCTGCACTATGGAACGAATTCACTCCCGGACTCATATCAGTTGATGATGTTGTCCTTAAGATAGAGAAGATTGCCGGTGTTAAGACCCCTGCCCTTGTGGAGGTAAAATACACTGTAAATGAATTTGATATCTTCAAGAAACCGCTATGGTATTCAGATGGAGTGGATATCCTTCAGCAGCTTGCCCAGATAGGAATTGAATCTGAAGTTTACAGGGAAAAGATGAGGATTCTCGACTTTACCCGCAAGAAGACCACCCAGAAGGTGAACCTTTATGAAAAGGTACAGATTCCGGGCTATCAGGAGGCAATCAGGAAAATAAAGAGATACATGGAAGATGAAGAGAATCTTTCAAAAGCATCTCAGAAGATAGTAAAAACCCGACACTTAATTGAAGAGGAGGAAGAGAACAATGATTAAGAAAATGACTAAATACTCTTTTGTGGTATTCCACAGGGAGGTGGAAGATTTTCTTAGAAATCTCCAGAAAATAGGTGTTGTAGACGTAACCAGGCAGAAACGTGCAATTGACTCATACTCAATGGAGAAGTTTGAGGAGATAGCACAATATAATGCTGCGGTGAATAACCTTGGAAAACTTAGGGATGAGGCTCTGAAGAATAAAGTTGAAATACCTGCAGAAAAACCTTATGCAGAGGATTACCTTGCATTCTACAAAGAGAGTCTGGCCCTTAAGGAAACTTTGAAAAGCCGTATTTATACCCTTAAAGGTGAATATGCAGCGGCTTTGCCATGGGGAACCTTTACAGAAAAGAATTTTGCAGACATTGAGGCATTGGGATACAAACCTTATTTCTACTGCGTATCTGCACAGAGATACCAGAAAGAGTGGGAAGAGCAGTATCCAGTGCATATATTCAATGAATACGAGGGTAAGGTTTATTTTGCAATCCTTATGGAGGGCGAAAACAAACCTGAACTTAAGCTTCAGGAAATTGCATTCCCTGAGGTTCCTGCAGATGTTCTTGCAGCTGAACTGGCAGGTTGCGAAAAAGCATTTGAAGAGACTTCGGCAAACCTGCTTGCACTTACCAACTGCATTGATGACCTCAAGACCACAAAAGATGAACTGTTCGGCAATCTGGACCTTTACCTTGCAAACGGAGGGTCACAGAAGAAAGCTGATGAGACTATTGTAATTTTTGAGGCATTTGCACCTACAGAGATAGATCCGCAGGTGGTTGAATTCCTTGAAAACAACAATGTATACTACTTGAGTGAGGCTGCAAAACCGGAGGACAACCCTCCTATCAAGCTCAAGAACAATTTCTTTGCAAAATTGTACGAGCCTATAGGTGAGCTTTACATGCTCCCTAAATATGGTGAACTTGACCTTACAGTATTCTTTGCCCCATTCTACATGCTTTTCTTTGGCTTGTGCTTGGGTGATATGGGATACGGTCTTGTACTGATAATAGCAGGACTTGCTGTAAACTTTGCCGTTAAGGCATACGCCAACTACGGTAAACTTATAGCATGGCTTGGTTTGGGAGCGGTAATTATGCCTGCACTCAACGGTACTGTGTTCGGAGCCAAACTTTATGACTTCATACCAATGCCGACAAGCATAACTGACCTGTTCTTCAATGATATGCAGATGTTCTGGTTTGCAATACTGTTTGGTATATTCCAGATAATCTTTGCAAGGATGATACAATCTGTATACGCATTTGTAAAAGGGAACTGGAACCTTGGATTCAGTGCACTCGGATGGGCCATCTGTATTGCCTGGGCAACTTTGGCTTACGCTTCATCAGAGGCATCATTCCCATATCCGGCTTGGGTAAACTACATTGCCCTTGGAGGACTTGCCCTTATCCTGTTCTTCAGCTCAGATGCAAAGAACCCGCTTGTAAGGGTATTCAAGGGTGTTACCTCCCTTTATGACTCAACTGGAGTCTTTGGCGACGTGCTCTCTTACATCCGTCTGTTCGGTCTTGGAACGTCGGGAGGAATACTTGGATTTGTAGTGAACTCAATTGCAATGAACCTCTCGGAGATCCCTTACGCAGGATGGTTCTTTATGGGACTTATGCTGGTTGTAGGACACATTTTTGTACTGTTGCTCTCTTGTCTTGGAGCGTTTGTACACCCGTTGCGACTTACCTTCATTGAGTTCTACAAGAATGCAGGATTTGAGGGTGGCGGAAGAGCTTACAACCCTCTTAAAAAAGGAAATGAATAAAACTTTAAACAACTGAATTATAACAATTTAAAAATTTTAATACTATGGAACAATTACCTTTCTTCTTGGCCTATACTGGTATGGGCATCATGTTGGCTGCAGCTTGTATCGGCAGTGCATTTGGAGTAACAATTGGCGGTAACGCTACAATTGGCGCCCTTAAGAAAAACCCAGACATGTTCGGTTCTGCAATGATCCTTTGTGCGTTGCCTTCAACCCAGGGTCTTTACGGTTTTGCTGCATTCTTCCTTATGCTAAACAAGCTTAAAGTAATGGAGACCCTTTCAATCAACGCTTCATTGGCAGTATTGGCAGTAGGTGTAGCACTTGGTATCGTAGGTTTCTACTCAGCAATCAAACAGGCTTCATTGGTAGCAAACGGTATCAACGAGATGGCAAACGGTAACGACGTATTTGGTAAAACCCTAATCTTGGGCGTATTCCCAGAGCTTTACGCTATCTTGGCATTTGCAGCAGCTTTCTTGGCTTTGCCAGCATAATCCAAGTCACAGTTAAAAGTAAAAATGCAGTTCCTTATCGGGAGCTGCATTTTCATTTTCCAAACATTCTGAGAATATACAACATATACTTCCTTGCAAAACTGGTGGCGCACCAGAAATTTGAATACAGCCTGTACCGGAAACCGTTGAGAGGAAGCATCTCTCCTCCCTCACGAGCTACATGTGTTACCACTCCAATGATATCTTCACCAGTACAATATTCGCGCGATGCATAAACCCCATCACCCTGTATAGTATATGCATTCCCCTCAATTTTTATTACCCTGTGGAGCACATGGCGGCCTTTGTGGGTAAAAAGGACGACGTCCTTTTTTACAATTGGCTGATTTACAGGGGATACAAAAACGATATCCTTGCCGTTGCGAAGGAGGGGGAACATGGAGTTGCCTTTAACCTTAAAGGAGACGGAGCGGCCGGCGGAGAGGT
>JAFOER010000042.1 GCA_017380095.1 Bacteroidales bacterium | reverse complement strand
GCTCAAAGGCTTATGAGGCGTATGGAAAGTCCCATATAGAAGAGCGTCATCGCCATCGTTATGAATTCAGTAGTCCATATCGCCAACAATTCGAGCGAGCAGGAATGTTGTGTACGGGTATAAATCCCGATAGCGGTTTGGTCGAGATTGTCGAAGTGCCCTCATGTCGTTGGTATGTGGGAGTTCAATTTCATCCGGAATATACAGGAACCGTTCTTAATCCCAATCCATTGTTTATGGCTTTTGTCAAGAGTACAATATCTAGTATGCTCTGAAGGGGCGGTAGGGTAAGTTTGGATGGCGTGGCCGCACGTGGCCTCGTGAACGGGACCCGCGACGAAGTCGTGGGAGGGATGTAGTCGGAACTTGTTCCGACGGAACCAGGCCAAACTTACCCTACCGCCCCTCCCGTCATATCCATATAAATACGAGAGGAGGCGACTAAATCACTTATTGTTCGCCTCCATAAATATATCAGAATTCAAACTCCAGGATTCCGGTTCCATATTTGTTGAATTTTATCTCAACAAGTTCAACCGGATTGTATTTCCCGTAAGGAATTCCCCAGTGTCTGAAAAGGTCGTCGGGAAGATAAATCTTTACGGATTCCATTTTTTGAGAGAAATCTGCCGCTATCAGCACCACCTTGTTTTTCTGTTCTTCCATCCCGGCAAGTGCATCCCCTCCCCTATGGAATGAATCATCCGAGGTGTTTGGAGACCATTTCCTTGCAAATGCAAAACATTTGCTGCAATCATATGAAGGATTGTGCATGTTTGCATACTGGAGGTCGAAAGTCTCACCGGATGTTATAGCTTTGTTGCCCATTGCATAGGAGAACATCTCCCTGTAAATGTCCAGCAGTTCCTGTTCTTCATCAGTTAGGGTTTCTGAACCTGAATGGCCCAATGTACCAAGCAATCTTACAACTGATGGGGCTGAACACCAGTCAAATATGGAGGTTCTTCCATCTTTTCCGCTGAATCCTTCCTCAAGCATTCCGCTCTCGCCTGTCTCCTGTCCGAAGTAAAGCATGAAAGGAGCCCTGTTGAACATCAGTGACACTGCAAGTGACGGGATGGCCTTGAACGGATTACCAAGGTTGAAATCAGAAGCTATGCGCTGTTCGTCGTGATTTTCCAGGAAATTGAGCATCCTGTCCTGCTTATCATCTATGCTTTGCCAGCAGCCTGTAATGGCTGAAGCATCTTTGTGTCCCTGGGATATGAACTTGAGTGTATCGTAAAGACCTACCTTATCATATAAGTAATCAAAGCCACCTCTGTACATATATGATGAGTATTCCAATGGATTGTAAACTTCAGCAATAAACTTGAGCTGTGGATATGTGTTCTTCACTTCCCTTATGCACCACTCCCAGAACTCTACAGGAACCAGTTCTGCCATATCGCATCTGAACCCGTCTACACCTTTTGAAGCCCAGAAACACAGGATGTCATACATCATTTTCCAGGTCTTTGGAATAGGGTTGAAATGCCCCTTTCTTCCATTGGCATAATCAACGCCATAGTTGAGCTTTACAGTCTCGTACCAGTCGTTGTCTGACGGGTATGCTGTAAAGCAGTCGTTGCCGGTTGCCTTTGCCGGCCTCTCGTTGTATGTTCCTCTGGAGAACATTTCTCCTGGGATGTAATAGAAGTTGTTGTCGGGAGAAAAGATGTTTTCATTATCCCCTATCCCGAAATCCTTTGCCCAGAAAGGAAGTGAATCTGAACTGTATTCCCTTGCAAGGTGGTTTGGAATGAAATCTATCAGCACTTTAAACCCCGCATCGTGAGTGCGTTGTACAAGCTGCTCAAATTCAGCCATTCTGTTCTCTACATTATCTGCAAGATAAGGGTTTACATCATAGTAGTCCTTGATTGCATAGGGAGAGCCGGCCACCCCTTTTACAACGGACGGGTTGTCTTTCCTTATGCCTATGAATGACTCGCAGGTTGAATGTTCAATAACACCTGTATACCAGATATGTGAGACACCGAGTGAACGGAGATGTTCAAATACAGTATCGTTTATTGATGAGAATTTGCCTGTTCCATTAAATGCCAAAGAGCCGTTGGGAATACACTCTTTATTGGTATTCCCAAAGACTCTCAGCAATAATTGGTAAATGATAAACTTTTGCTCCATAAAGGAGTATGTTTACCAGTTAAGGATTTTCTTGAAGTCGTACTCCTCAGGATTTGGAACATATTTCTTCGCTGCCTCGTAATCGTCTGGAGTAATGTAGTTAAGAATATGGTCGAAAATCTGCTGTACTTTGTCTGTGTGGATGTTTACGCCACGTGGCGGAATCTTGCCGGTTGTAGGATCCTGCATATCTTTAAGGAACAACGATTTGATGTTGCCGTTAAGATCGAGGTAAACCATACATCCTGTAACACCCTCAGAGAAGAGCTTGTATACACCCATACCCAACTGTGAGCAGTACATAAGGTCATATCCTACTGGAGTGATACATCTTACCTCATAACCGATCTCTACCGGACGTGATTTTACTGAAATGCCCAATGATTTGAGTTTGTTCTCAACCATATCGTTGAACATCTGAGCTTTTGAAATCTTGCCCAACTCAGGGTGACCGTGGTCGTCATAGGTGAATTTTACACCGTATGAAAGCAGCTCCTCGTGTGAAAGCTCGTGGAATACACCCTCTGAGATCATGATTGCACCGTGAGGAACGCCCATGATTTTTCTCTTAAGGATTGAAGAGATTGCAAGGTTGATGATCTTCTCTGCAGTGATGGTTGTCTTGTTGAACATCTCAGGGATAACGATCATTGGATAGTGGCAAGAAGCACCGATACCCAATGCAAGGTGACCAGCTGAACGGCCCATAGCTGAAACTACAAACCAGGTAGCATTTGTTCTTGCATCCTCGTAAACAGTTGTACCGATTCTTGTACCCTCAGCTTTAGCAGTGTGGTAACCGAAGGTTGGGATATTCTGTGGAAGAGGAAGGTCGTTGTCAATTGTTTTAGGAACGTGGATGTTTGCGATAGGATAGTTCTTCTCAGCAAGGAATTTTGCAATTCTGTTAGCAGTTGAAGCTGTATCGTCACCACCTACTGTCACCAATAGTTTAATGTTATTCTCAACGAAGAAATTAAGGTTGAAGTTCTCCTTGAAATCTACATCAGACGGTTTGAAACGGCTCATTACCAAGTATGAACCACCTCTGTTGAAAATCCAGTCTGCGCAGGTGAAATCCAACTCTGTGTAGTTAGGGTCTGGTGAGAAAAGGCCTTTGTAACCGCCATGCAAACCCAAAACCCTATAATCGTTCTGAAGGAAAGTCTTTGCAATGCTTCCTACAACAGTGTTCATTCCTGGAGCAGGACCGCCACCAGTCAAAATTACGATAGATTGTTTCATTTTTTTAAATTTATTTCTTGTTGTTATTTATTTTTCCTTAATCGGGCCGCAAATTTACATTATTATTAAAAAATTACCTATTTTTTGATTATTTTTGTTTGTTAAAATTGTAAAAAAGTGAACAGGAAAGAGGCTAAAGCGAGAATTGCAGAACTGTCGGCGGAACTTGCCAGGCATAATCATAACTATTATGTACTGAACAATCCGGAAATTACAGATTTCCAATACGACCTCCTCATGATGGAGCTTGGTGAACTTGAAAAGAAGTTCCCGGAGTTTGCCGTGTCTACCTCCCCTACACAAAATGTAGGCAGCGACCTTGCTCCTGCACAGCAATTTGAACAGTTTCCCCATAAATATCCTATGTTGTCCCTTACAAACAGCTACAGCATAGGAGAAGTTTCATCTTTCAGCGAAAGGGTATCAAAAGGGACTGACATTCCTTTTACCTTTTCATGTGAACTCAAATTTGACGGTACCGCAATATGCCTCACATATAAGAACGGCAAACTTGAAAGGGCCCTTACCCGTGGAGACGGTACAAAAGGAGATGATGTAACACGCAATGTCCTGCAGATCCCTTCTATACCCCATACACTTAAGGAAGGTACAGGTTATCCCGACGAATTTGAGATAAGGGGTGAAATATATATGCCATACAAGGCATTCGACAAATTGAACCGTCAGAGGGAACTTGACGAGGAGCAGCCTTTTGCCAATCCCAGAAATGCCGCATCCGGTTCACTCAAGCTTCTTGACCCAAAGGCTGTGAAAGGAAGGGGGCTTGAATGTACGCTATATCATCTTTTGACCGACAATCCTGTTGCTTCAACCCATACAGAAGCACTCTCATTGGCTTCACAGTGGGGGTTGCCTGTATCAGAGCATATTAAGGAGTGCAGGAGTGTGGAAGAGGTTGAAAAATACATTCTGTACTGGGACACACGCAGGAAGGAACTCCCCTACGCTACCGACGGTATAGTAATTAAGGTGAACCAGCTTCCTGTACAGACATCACTTGGATATACAGCCAAGTCTCCCCGTTGGGCCACTGCCTACAAATTCAAGCCCGAGGAGGCCAAAACCAAACTTCTTTCAATCGATTACCAGGTTGGAAGGACCGGTGCTGTAACTCCGGTAGCCAATCTTGAACCTGTACAGTTGAGCGGAACCAAAGTAAAGAGGGCATCTCTCCACAACTGGGACCAGATTAAGCTGATGGATATCCATACAGGTGATTATGTGTATGTGGAGAAAGGCGGTGAAATTATCCCAAAAATCACAAGGGTTGCCCTTGATGACAGAGGCTTTGACATAGTACCGGTGGAATTTCCACAAACATGTCCTGTTTGCGGCACTCCTCTGGTAAAGGATGAGGAGGAAGCAAAGCATTTTTGCCCCAACTCAGATTTGTGCCCACCCCAGATAAAGGGAAAGTTCCTACATTTTGTCGGGAGGAAGGCTATGGATATAAATGCAGGTGAGGCTACTGTGGAGCAGTTGTACAATAAAGGATATATCAAAGATCTGGCAGATCTGTACACTTTAACAAAGGAGCAGCTTCTGACACTGGACAAATGGAAAGAGAAATCTGCAGACAACTTCCTGAAATCATTGGAGCAAAGCAGGAAGGTTCCGTTTGAAAGGGTATTGTTTGCCTTGGGAATAAGGTATATTGGGGAGACTACGGCAAAGAACCTGGCAGGAGAATTCGGGAATATAGATGCAATTGCCAATGCTACAAGAGAGCAGCTGCTGGCTACTGAGGAGGTTGGCGACAAGCTGGCTGATTCCATTATCTCCTGGTTCTCAAACCCGCAACATGCTTCAGCTGTTGACCGTTTGAGGGCTGCCGGTTTGCAGATGGAAGTTGATGCTTCCAATAAAGTGATTGAATCGGAAATCCTCAAGGGGAAGACAGTTGTTATATCCGGTAACTTTTCAATATCCAGGGACGATATGAAAACCCTTATAGAAAGGCATAGCGGTAAAGTTGGCAGTTCTATAAGCGGAAATACAACTTATATGGTTGCCGGAGAAAAATGTGGTCCGAGCAAACTTGAAAAGGCAACTAAACTTGGTGTGGAAATTATAAGTGAAGAAGAATTTTTTAAAATCATAAACGAATAAATTCAGAGTTATGAAAAAGATAAGTTTAAATGAGAATATTTTTTACGTTGGTGTAAATGACAGGCGCAAGCACCTGTTTGAGAACAACTGGCCACTTCCTAAAGGGGTGTCATACAACTCATACCTTATAAAGGACAACAAGACAGCCCTTATAGACACAATTGAGTACGGCAGCAATGACAATTACATTAACCACATAACAGCATTGCTTGATGGTGCACCGTTGGATTACCTTATTGTAAACCACATGGAACCGGACCATTCAAGTATGATAGGAACAGTACTGCATCATTTTCCTAACGTTAAAATTGTGGGCAATGCACAGACCCACAAAATATTGAAGATGTACTTCAATATCCCTTGCGAATCAATTGTTGTTGTAAAGGATGGTGAGGTTCTGGATTTAGGTGAGCACAAGCTCTCATTCCACCTTATCCCTTGGGTACACTGGCCTGAAACTATGGTCACTTATGAGCAGACAACCGCAACACTGTTCTCGTGCGATGCGTTTGGCGGTTTCGGCACACTGGACGGCAGTATTTTTGATGACCAGAACGATTTTGAGCAGGATTATGAGGCCGAGATGCTCAGATACTATTCAAATATTGTCGGGAAGTACAGCAATATGGTACAGAAAGCTTTTGATAAGCTGCAAGGTGTTGATATAAAGATGATTGCTCCTTCACATGGCCTTATATGGAGAGGCAATCCGGGCAAAGTGCTCGGGCTTTACAAAAAGTGGTGCAACTGGGAAAATGAGGACGGAGTTGTAATTGCATATGCCAGCATGTACGGAAATACTGAACAGATGGCAGATTATATAGGTTCCATCCTTGGTGCACAAGGAATTAAGGTTAAGACACATGATGTTTCAAAATCACATGTATCCTATATGCTTGCAGATATCTGGAAGTATAAGGGACTTATTCTCGGTACCTGTGCATACAATGCCAACATGCATCCTATGATGGAGCATCTTTGCAATGAAATTAGATTGGTTGCACCTAAAAATAAAATTCTCTCTATCTTTGGAAGTTCTACCTGGAACGGCGCCGGTGTGAAGTCCCTGATGGCTTATGCACCGCAGATGGGTATGGAAGTTGAGGGAAAACCACTTGAAATTATGGGTGCCGCTTCATTTGAAAAACTGCATGAGAGTGCACTACAGTTTACAGAAGAATTTTTAAAATCTTACAATAAGTAGTTATGGCAAATATTAATGATATATACAGGGCAGACCTTACTGTATCAGAAAAAGATACAGCATTGGCAATGGGCTCCGGAGGCCTTGAGGTGTTTGCAACACCTGCTATGATAGCACTAATGGAGAATGCAGCATTCACACTTTTGAAGAATGAGGGTTCCGACAGCGTTGGAACAGAGATGAATGTAAAGCATACAAGGGCTTGCCTCACAGGTTCCAAAGTTTATGCAACAGCTAAAGTTACTTCAGCAAACGGCAACTGGGTGAATTTTGAAGTTGCTGCATTTGATGAAAAGGGTGAGATAGGAAACGGTGTACATACCCGTTACATTATTGATGCCCAAAAATTTATGGCTAAACTTACAAAGTAAATTGAAAGATCTCATTGAAGAAATACAGGAACTTTACACCTGGTTTGTCAAATTCATCACCAAAGATATCTGGTCTTTGGATATTGATGATTTTGGCAATGCAAAGAAAAAGTTCATCAAGTACCTGAGGGTAGCTATAATTACCATTAAAGAAGCCATACGTAACCATCTGGGATTGTATGCCTTCTCCTTGAGTTTTTTTACAACTATGGCTATGGTACCCTCTGCAGCAGTGGCTTTTGCCGTAACTGAAGGATTTGGGCTCAAGGAGACACTTCAGGGGCTGTTGCTTGAGTATTTCTCCCAAAACAAGGAGATTGTACAACTTATAATACAGTTTGCAGAAAATATTGTAGAGATAAGTCAGAAAGACTCTTTTGGAATTATAAGCCTTCTCTTTTTCATAGGAACTGTCATATGGCTGATCCTTAACGTGGAAAGGTGTTTCAACATTATATGGAAAGCGGAAAGGGGAAGGTCCATTGCCAAAAGGTTCCTGTATTATTTCGGTATACTCATTGTAGCTCCGCTTGTAGTGACGATGTTCCTTTCCGTTACTCTCATATTTACCAGAATAATAGCAGGATACTTAATACAATGGGTTGCATTTTATGGTGTAATAGCAGTATTCTTTACAATTCTCTACAAATATGTACCAAATGTTAAAGTAAAGTTTCCTGCAGCTTTCTTTGCTTCCCTTATTGCTGCAGGTGCATTTGTAGGATGGCAATATCTGTATTTGGAGACACAGTTGCTTGTATCTAGGCTCAACAGTGTCTATGGAGCTTTTGCTGCAGTGCCACTGTTCCTCATATGGGTAAATGTAAGCTGGACAATTATACTGATAGGCGCTGAGATTTCCCACGCATATCAATATGAAAATATATATACATCGGACGACAACTTCCAGTTGCTGCAACAGGAAGTTAAGGAAAAAATTAATTTGGAATGAAAAACGTTAAAATCAATATGCAATTATCTGCCAATGCTGTCAATTTCATTGATGATGAAAAACTTCAGCATCTGGTAAAAAACACAAAAGAGGATCTGGAAAAAGCGAGGGAACTCTTTAAAAAAGCCCTGGACAAGAAACCGCTTTCTGTAGAGGAGACAGCAGTTCTCCTTGCCATTGAATCTGAGGAAGGACTTCAGGAGCTTTTTGCTGCCGCAAGGGAACTGAAAACTAAAGTTTATGGCAACAGAATTGTTTTGTTTGCCCCTTTGTATGTTGGAAACCATTGCGTAAACAACTGCAAATATTGCGGATTCAGAAAAGATTCCAAAGGAATTGTGAGAAAGACCCTTAACCAGCAGGAACTTGAGGCTGAGGTTGAGAATCTGGAAAAGTATGGACATAAAAGACTGATTCTTGTATTTGGAGAATCACCAATATATACCCCTGAATTCATTGCCAACAGCGTTAAAACCTGTTACAGGATTAAGGTTGGAAACGGGGAGATCCGCAGGGTGAACATTAACGCCGCACCTTTGGATGTAGAGGGATTCAGAACAGTAAAGGAGGCCGGTATAGGTACCTTCCAGGTATTCCAGGAGACATATCATAAGGAGACTTATTCAAAATATCATCCTGCAGGAGATATCAAAGGGGACTACATGTGGAGACTCAATGCAATGGACAGGGCATTTGAGGCCGGTATTGATGATATGGGAATTGGTGCACTGTTCGGGCTGTATGACTGGAAATATGAGGTTTTGGGTCTTGTATCACATGCACTTCATCTTCAGAACACTTGTGGAGTGGGACCTCATACAATCAGTTTCCCACGAATCAAACCTGCTGCTGACATGAATCTTGAACTCCCTTATGAGGTAAATGATGGTGAATTCAAGAGAATTGTGGCAATCCTGCGCCTTGCTGTTCCATATACAGGCCTGATAATGACGGCACGTGAGAGTGAGGCAATAAGGGATGAAGTGATTGCATTTGGCGTTTCGCAGATAGATGCAGGAACAAAACTGGAAATTGGAGGATACCAGAACCAGAAGGGTGACCAGCAGGATATAAACAAAGAACAGTTTGTCATTGGAGATACCAGGGAATTGGATGACGTAATGCACTGGTTGCTTGAAAAAGGTTATATACCAAGCTTCTGTACAGCATGTTACAGGATGGGTCGCACAGGAGAGCATTTTATGGAATTTGCAATTCCTGGATTCATAAAGAGATTCTGTACGCCAAATGCCATAATAACTCTTGCAGAATATCTTGAGGATTATTCAAGCGACAAGACAAAGGATGCCGGATACAGACTTATTGCAAAAGAGCTTGAAAAAATGCCCGAGAGTGCGCAGAAAGAGAAGATTATTGCTAATTTAGAGGCTGTAAAAAAAGGTACAAGAGATTTAAGATTCTGATATGTTTACTGAGCAGGACAATGAATTGATTCAAAAAGAATTTGAGTCACTGAGGGTTGCAAGCTTGAAAAGATGTGCAAACCAGCAGGAGTATGAAGAGGTAATAAAGGCCTTTGAGTTTGCGAACGAGGCACATAAAGGGGTGAGAAGACGTTCGGGAGAACCATATATCATCCACCCTATTGCTGTAGCAAAGATTGTAGTGCAGGAGATTGGCCTGGGCTACAAATCCATTGTCACTGCCCTTCTTCACGATATTGTAGAAGACACGGAATATACAGTAGAGGATCTTCAGAGGCTTTTTGGAGCAAAGGTAGCCTCTTTGGTTGACGGCCTTACCAAAATAAAGTCTGCAATGGACAACAAGCACAATTCCCAGAAGAATGACGAGAAGTCCATGCAGGCAGAAAACTTCAAGAGAATACTTCTTACACTCAATGATGATGTTAGGGTTGTTCTTATAAAACTGGCAGACCGTCTCCACAATCTCCGTACAATAGGTGCAATGCCTGAAAGGAAAAAGGACAAGATCCTTAGCGAGAGTATGTACATATTCATTCCTCTTGCACATAAACTTGGCCTTTACAGCATGAAATCTGAAATGGAGAATATCTGGCTCAGATACAGGGAACCTGAAATCTATAACAGGCTATCCCAGAAAGTGGATAATCTCACAGAGGAGAGAGGTGATGCAATAGACCAGTTCATCTCACCAATTTACCAGTCACTCCATGATGAAGGTTATAAATTCACAATTACAAAAAGGACGAAGACCCCCTACTCCATCTGGAAGAAAATGGAAAACAAGAACATTCCATTTGAACAGATATACGACCTTTTTGCAGTAAGAATCATTTTTGAGCCTAAGGAAGGTGTAAGTGAAAGGAAGCAATGTTGGGATATCTATTCAATTATCTCTGAACATTACCGTTCAAAGATGGACCGCATAAGGGATTGGGTGAGTGTTCCAAAATCAAACGGATATGAAGCTCTCCATTGTACACTTATGAGCCAGAACGGAACGTGGGTAGAGGTGCAGATCCGTTCGGAGAGGATGAATCAGATTGCAGAAAAGGGAGTTGCTGCACACTGGAGCTACAAAGGGGTAAACAAGAGCGAGACCGAGCTCGACAATTGGCTCGCAATGGTAAGGGGTGTCCTTGAAAATCCCGATGTAGGTGCACTTGAGTTCCTCGACAAATTCCATGAAGGACTGCTCGCTTCAGAGATTTATGTATTTACACCTAAAGGTGATTCTAAATCACTACCTAAAGGTGCAACTGCACTTGATTTTGCCTATTACATACACAGTAAGGTGGGCAACAGGGCAATAGCTGCCAAAGTCAACCACAGGCTTGTTCCCCTTTCTCACGAGCTCAAGAACGGTGACCAGATTGAGATCATTACAGCTGAGGCCCAGAAGCCGCAAAGGGAATGGCTTGAGTATGCTCATACCCCTAAAGCCAAAGATATCATATATGATGCCCTTAAGGCAGATATTGAAGATGCCATAACAAAAGGACAGACTATCCTGGAGGAAGAGTTGGCCAAACTTGGCGTTAAAGTACAGCACAGGGTAATAAAGAAACTTCTTCTTGAGTATAATCTCAACAACAAGGACGAGCTTTACAACAAGATAGCAACAGGTGTAATCAAACTTGACAATCTTGACAAGATTCTCAGAAAGAACAATGAGAGCAAATTTGTAAAATACTGGAAACTGCAATTTTTCTCATCAACAGAAGATGAAGATGATGAAAATGATGCAGAAGAGGAAGTTCATGTAGAGACCAGACCTGCAATTGACAAGAAAAAGGATTATCTGCTTAAAGAAAATTATGACAATACCCTTACATATAAGGTTGCAGATTGCTGCAATCCTATACCTGGTGATGCCATAGTGGGTTTTGTAGATGACCACAATAATGTGATAGTACACAAGAAAGTTTGCAAAAAGGCAATTTCACTTGCTACAGTGCAGGGTGAAAAGATTGTAAATGCAAAATGGACCAAGCATACATTCCTCTCATTCCTTGCAAGGATATCCCTCAGAGGCATAGACAGAATTGGTATTGTAACTGAGATTACAAAATATATTACCCTGGAACTGAGTGTGAATATCAGAAAAATCCATTTTGAGACACATGACGGCATATTTGAGGGCTATATAGATCTGTATGTACACGATGCCCAGGACCTTGAAATGATAATGAAGAGGATCCTTGAAGTAAAAGGTGTGGAAAGTGTTGTTAGAAGTGATGTTAAAAACAATGAGAACTAAAAAGGAAATATTTTATAAAATAATGACCATTGTGCTGGTTGCGGCGTATTCGCTTCACACCAGTTCCTGTGCGAGCACAAAGGCAGCTCCGTCGGGAGGACCTAAAGATACCATACCTCCGGTTGTTGTAGGGATGTATCCTGCAAACAATAATGTCAACTTTCCTGTGAAGGACGGAGAAGTGGAGATAGAATTTGACGAGTATGTTATAATCAAGGATGCCAACAAGAACATTCTCCTCTCCCCTCCACTGAAGAAACAGGTGAAAACAAGAATCAAAGGGAAGAGTGTGATTGTAACTTTCCCTGAACAACTTGACAGCAACTGTACTTATTCATTGAACTTTGGTGAAGCCATTGCCGACAACAATGAGAATAACCCTTATTATGGACTTTCGTACAGTTTCTCAACCGGTAAGGAGATAGATTCACTTATGCTCAGCGGAACTGTTGTTGATGCAACAACCCTCTTCCCGATAGCAAATGCCACTGTTGCCCTTTACCTTCAGGCAAAGGACTCAACTGTAATCACCACAAGACCGGATGCTGTTGCAAGAACCGACAAATGGGGATATTTTACCGTAAAGAACCTTAAGGACAAACCATACCATGTATTTGCATTTACGGATGACAATACCAACAACCGGTACGACCAGGGAAATGAGAAAGTTGCTTTTCTGGACACTACTGTTACACCGGTTAAGGTAATGAAGAAAGATTCGCCAGAACTCAAATATTACGATTCTAAGGATACACTTGCTTGTCTTTCAAGACCTTCTGAAGTAGATTTGCTTATCTTTAAGGAAAATTCAAAGGTACAGTTCATAAGGGAAAACAATCGTTTCTCGCGCAGAGGAATGGGAATTGGGTTCAATGCCGCAAATGCAACAGTTGATTCCATTGGAATAGATGGCATACCTGACAATATGCTTATAACCCAAAACAACATTACCAACGACTCCCTTACCATATGGATAAAGGAAGGAATCAAAGTTCCTGACACATTGAGAGTGGCTGTAAAATACCATAAGACAGATTCAACCGGCACACTTGTACCTGCAGTTGAAAATCTGAAGATGGTTGCCCCTGCAGAAAAGAAACAGCAGCGCAGGGGAAAGCAGTCCGAAGAGAATGAAAAAGGGAACAAGCCTGAAAAGAGAAGAGACCTTCTTGAAGTTACAGTTTCTGCCGACAACAAGATGGTTGAGCAGGAAGGTATAATCCTAAAATTCAAGGAGCCGTTGGCTCAAATGCTTATGGACAGCATAACATTCAGGATGAAAAATCCGAGAATGATTGAAAGCAAAGTAGAATATACATTTGAACGTGATTCACTTGAAATCACCAGGTATATTGTACGGACCGAAGAACCGTACATTAAGGGTAATGACTATACACTTGTTATTCCTAAAGCAACTTTCAAGGATATAAACGGATTCACAAACGATTCAATAGAGATAAAAATATCACTTCCAACTGATGAGAATTTAAGTTCTCTCACATTGGAAATGAAAAATGTTGATTCCCGATATATTGTTGAACTTATCAACCCTGCAAGAAGTCAGGTATTCAGAAAATACATTATTTCAGATGACTGCGACCTTCTTTTCCCTTACCTTACTGCAGGTGAATACTCAGTGAGGATTACTGAGGACAAGAACGGTAACGGAATCATTGATACAGGAGAACTCCTTGTGAGGAACCAGCCGGAAAAGGTTCTCCTCTATAAACTTGATGATGGAAAAGATATTATTAAAATTGCAGAGAGGACAGAGCTTGTCCAGACAGTAGATATCAACAGCATGTTCGGTAAAAAATAGAAATGATGAGAAAGTTAAAGTTGATAATATTGATGGCATTCCTTGCCTGTATTCCTTTTGCAGGACATTCCCAAAATGTTACGGGCAATGATGAGTCATACCTGAAGGAGTTCGATTTATACTCATTCAAAGATGCTGCAACCAAAGTTAAGGACAGTACCGTACTGTACCAGCATCTTGTTGGTGTAAAGTACGGTTATGCAATGTCCAATGTAAAGTTCAGCCAGTCAGGAAACCATAAAGGGATAACATCAACAAAGAATTTTGGTGTATACTATACATATTTCCACTCATTGCTGGGCAACATGCCTTTCTTTGGCCTGCAGATTGGTCTTGAATCTACAGAACTTGGCTATACACATGTAACTGAAATAACAGAAAATACATTTGAAGAGGCTGAGCAGAGATATTCTGCCATAACATTGCCTTTGATATCGCTCTTCAGGTATGACATTTCCAGGGTTAGGCTAATGCTGGGAGCCGGAGGTTACGGTTCTTATATTTATGATACAAACCTTCCTGGCGGCATACCTGAAACTACAAACAAATACGGATTCGGACTTATGGGCCAGGGTGGTTTTGCCATAAAGTTCCATCCGGTAGAGATCCATTTTGAGGCAAGTTACAAATACGGCCTTACACACTTTGTAGACCCAAAGATCTACTCTGAGCAATATTGGCTATATACCCATCAGAACCAGCTGCAGCTGATGGTGGGATTGCATTATAATTTTGGTGGAAAATATTCTAAAAAGAAAAAATAATGTTGGTTGGATTAGTACAGGCAGGAAACTGTGGAATAGGGATGAAATACCCTATCAAGGTTCAGACAATGTGCAATACATTTACTCAGGATATAGACAAATCTGTTGCACAATGCGTAGAGATGGCAGCAGCGGGAGCAGACCTTATAAGGCTCACTACCCAAGGTTTGAAAGAGGTAGAGGCATTGAAGGAGATTAAGGCAATTTTAAGGGGAAAAGGGATTGATATCCCACTTGTAGCTGATGTACATTTCAGTTCTGAAGTAGCCATTGAGGTAGCAAAAGTAGCCGATAAGGTAAGAATCAATCCTGGCAACTTTGCTAAAGACCACGATGAAGCCTGCAGACAGCTCAAGAAATTCCTGGATGTATGCAAAGAGTACGGTACTGCCGTAAGGATAGGTGTTAACCACGGATCGCTTGGCGAGAGGATCATAAACAAATACGGTGACACCCCTCTGGGTATGAAAGAGGCAGCAATGGAGTGGATAAGGATGTGCGAGGAGAATGAATTCTACAATCTTGTAATATCCCTGAAGGCCAGCAATACAATAGTAATGGCAACAGCATACAGACTGCTTTGGGAAGAGATGCAGAAGAACTCCATGATATATCCGTTGCATCTTGGAGTTACCGAAGCAGGTAACGGAGATACCGGAAGGATAAAGTCTGCAGTTGGGATTGGAGCCCTCCTTAAAGAAGGAATCGGCAATACAATCAGGGTATCACTTACTGAGGATCCTGTAAATGAAATACCTGTCGGGAAGATAATTGCAGAATATTTTGACAGCGGCGAATACAAAAAGAATCTTGAAAGAATTGGAACACCGGCCAAGGGAACAGTACCACATTGCGATTATGAGTGCTGCAGTTGGGATGAATTCATAATAAAGGCTTCCTGCGACTTTGGCCCAATGCTGCTTGACAAAGAGATAGATGATTTCACTTTAACAGCAAAAATCAATGGAGAGGTTGTTCCCGACAATAAACTGGAAGATTTCAAGGATAATCTGCAGCAGGCTGCAAGGAGGAAATTTACAAAACCTGAGTATATTGCCTGCCCGGGATGCGGAAGGACACTCTATAATCTTGAGGAAACCTTCAACGAAGTGAAAAGAAGGACTTCACACCTCAAGGGTGTTAAAATTGCAATTATGGGCTGCATTGTAAACGGACCTGGAGAGATGGCCGATGCAGATTTCGGTTACGTAGGAGAAGGAAAGGGTAAAGTTGCAATATATAAAGGAAAGGAACCTGTACTAAGAAGTGTGCCTCAGGAAGAGGCAATTGACAAGCTTCTGGATATAATAGAAAAAAATCCGTTGGAGTAGTTCCAACGGATTTTTTTTATCTGATTACATTGAATGTATCTGCATCCATCCAGGCAGGGAATTTGTACCTGAAATCATTTAGGGCATCCAGGTCTATATCTGCAGAAAGTATCTGGGTCCTGCAACCCTCGCAGTCTGTAACAAAGGTCTCCTGCGAAATTGAACCGCCTTTAAAATTGTACATCTGGGAACTTGGGCAATAGACACACATGGGATCCTTGCCGTCCCTGTTCACAAATATTGAATAGGCCATATTCTCAATTGCCCTTGCTCTTACAAGCGGCTCAATTGCATCAATCCTCACCTGAGGGAAATTGGCAATATTTATAAGTACATCGTATTTGTTGCCGATATTCCTGCTCCATACAGGGAAACGGATATCGTAACAGACGTTAAGGGCAATCCTTACTCCATTATAATTGACAATACATTTCTCTTCTCCTCTGGTATAATGGTTGTTCTCCTCCCCCATTCTAAAAAGATGACGTTTGTCGTAACTTTCCCATGTACCGTCAGGTTTTACAAAATATGCCCTGTTGAATACTTCCCTCCCATTTTGGGTATAAGGGAAAGATCCCAAAACAGCAATCTTGTTTTCCCGGGCAAATTTGCACATCCATTTTAGGGTTTCACCTGCAGCATCCTCCGCAAGTGCGGTATTCATTGTAAAACCGGTAGAAAACATCTCCGGCAAGACAAAGAGGTCACCCGGGTTTTCAATTTGGGAGAAGATTGATTCAATCTTGGCAAAGTTTTTCTGTTTGTCTTCCCAAGCAATATCCAAAGAGCAAACTGTAATTCTCATCACTTCCTGTAAATTTTGTTCATAACCAAAGCAATGGCGCCGTCACCAGTAACGTTGCATGCTGTACCAAAAGTGTCCATTGCTATATAAAGGGCAATCATAAGTCCCTGCAAATCCTCATTAAAGCCGAGCATTGAGGCTAAAAGGCCCAAAGCTGCCATAATTGCACCTCCAGGAACACCAGGAGCTGCAACCATTGTAATACCCAACATACAGATGAAACCGGCAAAGAGGTCAATTCCATGAGGCATACCCTGCATCCACAATATTGCAAATGCACATGCAACAATCTTGAGTGTACTTCCTGCAAGGTGTATTGTAGCGCAAAGAGGAATCACAAAACCTGCCAGTTTTTCATCAACTCCATTTTTGATTGCCTGGCGCAATGTAACAGGAATGGTTGCTGCAGAAGACTGTGTTCCAAGAGCAGTAACATAAGCCGGCAACATATTTATAAGGAGTCTGAAAGGATTTTTCTTTACAATTGCCCCGGCAATAAAAAACTGGATAAGCAACAGGGAAACATGCATCACAAAAATTATAGCAATAACCTTCATGAAAAGTTTCATGATGGCACCCGCCTGCCCTTCTGCACCAATCTGAAGGAAAATGCCAAATATATATAAAGGCAAAAGAGGAATTATTACTCCCGATATAACCTTGTTTATCAAGTCTCTGAACTCCAACAGGCCACCTTTTATCCTGTTCCCTTCAATTGCACACAAGCCGAGTCCCATTACAAAGGCAAATACCAATGCTGTTGTAACACTGAAAAGAGGCGGCATGTCAACAGTAAAGTAAGGAAGAATCTTGTCTGCATGTGCAATGCCTGTACTCAAGGCATTTGAAGAATCCAAGAACAGAGGATAAGTGAAATCACAGGTGAAATAAGAGAAGAAACCTGCAAAAAGGGTGGAGCCATATGCAATTGCAGCAGTTACAGCCAGAAGTTTACCTGCCCCGTTGCCAAGTTCAGCAATACCGGGTGCCACCAAGCCTACAATAATAAGTGGAATGGTGAATCCAAGGAAATTTCCGAATATTCCGTTCAAAGTAACAAAAGATCTGTTCAGGAACTCTGGGAAAAAGAAAGAACATCCTATTCCCAATGCAATTGCAATCAATACCCTTGCCAATAAAGGGAGTTTCTTCAATTTGTCTAACATATAAGAAAAATTAAAACGTTACTGCTGCTGAGGGGCAAATTTCTCTATAAGCTGTTCCTTTACATAGTCACCTTTTTCAGTAGTGGTATCAAATCTGGAAAGCTCACTTTTGAAGAAAAACAGTTTAAGGACGGCAAACATTATGAACAGTTTTATGAGCACAATTGCCCAAAGGTATTTGCCCAATGTCATGCCTGCAAAACCGTCTCTGTAAAACTGGAATATTTTCTTAACACTTACACCCATACAATTTTTAAAATTAGTTATTTTTGTACAATAAAACAAAAGAGATGAAAAAATATCTGAGGATTTTAAGAATTTCTATAGC
>JAFOER010000041.1 GCA_017380095.1 Bacteroidales bacterium | reverse complement strand
TGGAGACATCATGCTGCGCCAGAAGTCCAATCAGGGCATATCCGGTACACTTGTCCAGAATATTGCCCCCCTTGCCATAAATGTGGCAATGATGGTGCTGTATCTTGTGTTTATGCTCCAGTACAGTATTCTTCTTACAGTTATAGGACTCGGCTCCATGGCGCTTAATTTTTGTCTGATATATGTCATATCTTCAAGGAAGGTGGAATATGCGAATATTTCTGAGCGCAATACGGGAAAATATTGCGGAGTTACGATGTCGTGCCTCCAGAATATGGAAAGCATAAAGGCGGCAGGAGCGGAAACAGGATTCTTCGGGCATTGGGCCGGCTATCTTACAAATATGTACAACAGCAATTTGCGGATGGAAAAATGGGAGATCATATCGGGAATATTCCCCCAGATACTCCAGATGCTTGTGAGTAATGCCATCCTCTTTACAGGTGTATGGCTGATTATGGATGGCCAGTTTACCATAGGTATGCTCATGGCATTCCAGGGATTCATGTATAGTTTTACTGCTCCTGTCCAGCAGATGATGTCATCTGCGCAGATGCTGATACAGATGCGCACCCAGATGGAAAGGGTGGAAGATGTGCTGAACTATCCTGTAGAAAAACCGCAGGGGACTTCTTTAAATGCTGAAACCGGAAAGCTCAAAGGGAAAGTTGAACTTAAGAATGTCACCTTTGGCTATCAGAAATTTTCAGATCCCCAAATCCGGAATTTCTCAATGAAACTGGAGCCGGGCAAGAGCGTGGCACTGGTGGGGATGTCGGGATGCGGCAAGAGTACGGTAGCCAAGCTTATTGCCGGACTTCATAGTCCTTCAGAAGGTGAGATATTGTTCGATGGCAGACTCAGGAGTGAGATTCCCGACGATGAGTTCATGAATTCTTTAGCCATGGTAGACCAGAATGTCATCATGTTCGATGATACCGTCATGTCCAATATCAAGATGTGGGACTCTTCCATTGAGGACTTTGCAATGCATATGGCATGCAATGATGCCCAGATACATGAGGATATCTTAACCCGTCCGGAAGGTTTCAATACCCGTTTGGCTAAAGGGGGCAGGAATTTTTCGGGAGGACAGGTTCAGAGGATGGAGATTGCTACAGCATTGGCCAGGGAGCCTGTTATACTTATCATGGATGAGGCCACAAGTGCGTTGGATGTGGAAACGGAGAAGCGTATTATGGATTCTATAAGGAAAATGGGGATAACCCTCATTATTATTGCGCACAGGCTCAGTACGATACGCGACTGCGACGAGATAATTGTGCTGGAAAAGGGCAGGGTGGCTGAACAGGGAACCCACGGGCAGCTGCTGGAAAAGGGAACAATCTATAAGGAGCTGGTTTCAAGTATTTAGTGTGTTATGTTATTCAAGGAACAGATAGAAAAGAGACGAGGTCAGGAACAGGCTGATCTGCAACAGGCAGTGGGCAAGTTTGCTGAAGAGGTGGGCTTGAAATCCCGCCTTAAGCCGGCTGCAGGCAGTGATGTCAGTGCTGTAAAGGCTGTCCTTGCCGCATTGGGTATAAAGGACGGGTACAAATGGGATCCCGATTGCCTTTTTTATACCAAGGAGGAGCAACTGCATAATATCCTTATTCCCAAAGGAATCATGTACAGGACCGTAGAACTGGATGACCAATGGTGGAAAAGTGCTGCAGGGCCTATGCTCGGTTATGACAGTGCGGGGAACTGGACCGCTCTGTTACCACCGCATAAGAAACCTCACTGCCATCCCGTACAGCGGGCAATATGTTTCTATCCATCCCTCCCAATGAGAAAAATTGGGGTCAAGGACCTTCTGGCATTTATGGTGCAATCTTTCCGCGCAAGGGATATTGCATATCTTATTTTGCTCTCCGGCATTGTTGCCGTTTTGGGATTGCTGGTTCCGTTTGTTAACAAGCAGCTCTTTGATACGGTAATACCGGATGGTACAAAGCAGGATATCCTTCCTGTAGCGGCATTGCTTGTAGGTGTAAGTGCCGGAATCATATTGTTCAACCTTATACGGGAGTGGATACTGTTATGTATAAAGCGGCTTGTAAGCATACGGATTGAGCCTGCCGTGATGGCCCGCGTGTTTTTTCTCAAGCCCAGATTTTTTATGAAATACTCATCAGGAGAACTGAGCGAAAGGATAGGCAGCATAAGTAGCCTTTGCGATGTTGTTGGAGAGATGTTTATCAGTACATCCCTT
>JAFOER010000040.1 GCA_017380095.1 Bacteroidales bacterium | reverse complement strand
TTTTACCAACGATATTAGGATAGGTATGCAAGGAGTGTGATTTTATGAGAAAGTTATGGAGTATGTTCAAAGAAATGCTGACTACCATCAATTTTGAAGGACTTCGCTGTATAATCAAAGGTGATCCAAGCATCAGAGAAATAGTGGATGCAATAAAACGTCAAAAAGAAATTGATATGGGTACAAAAGTAAAATAAACTCCATTTTTAAGCAATTCCAACCTTCCATCCTTCCGCAAAACCAGGCAATACTGCTTGGCCCAGATTTGACCCTATAACCTCCAGAGATGATGATGTCGAGGTTATACATAGCTGTTTCATAGGATCGTTCTCTCAAATTAGGTACATATGCAAATTTTGCATATGTACTATTTTTATCCAACTCTCCTTCTTTGTAAATATTATTGATGTGACGGGCAATTACGGATTGATCTCTTCCAAATAACAAAGCCATTTGACTTTGTGTCAGCCATACTGTCTCATTTTCCAGTTTTACATCCAACTCCACAGTGCCTTCGGGAGAACGGTAAATTTCAATAGAAGAATTGTTCATACTCAAAATTTATTTTGGTTATGAACAAATGTAAAGTATAGTAAACTGCTTCTATTTCTGAAAAAGATAAATCTGGAAAAGGCATGAAAGATTTTTCTCTTTTTAAAAACAGCAATTTTTTAAAAGAGAAAAAAACGTATAATGGACATAAAAAAAAAAGGATGCGGAGAAAAATCCCGCATCCTTTCCTATTTCATCAAAGCCCTCAGCTGCTTTGCCATGTTGGAGGCAAATACAAAATCGTTGAGCTCCTTGCAATCTGAGAGGAGAATCTCCTTGTTGCTCCCCTCCCACAGTTTTTCACCCTTGTAGATGAAGCCAATCTTGTCTCCTATCTCCATTACGGAGTTCATGTCGTGGGTGTTTATGATAGTGGTTATGTTGTACTCCTGGGTAATTTCCTGGATAAGGTGGTCAATTACAATTGAGGTTGTAGGGTCGAGTCCAGAGTTGGGCTCGTCGCAGAAGAGGTATTTTGGGTTGAGGGCTATGGCCCTTGCTATACCTACACGCTTCTGCATGCCGCCACTGAGCTCGTTGGGGAATTTCTTGTTGGCATTCTCCAGATTCACCCTCTTGAGACAGAAGTTTGCCCTCTCAAGTTTCTCTTCGTAACTCCAGTCGGTGAAGAAATCCATAGGGAACATGATATTCTCCTCTACGGTAGCAAAGTCAAAAAGGGCACTTCCCTGGAAGAGCATTCCCATCTCCTTGCGGAGCTGTTTCTTCTGCTTCTCCTTAAGGGTGGTGAACTGTTTGTCGTCGTACCAGATTTCACCTTTGTCGGGAGTATGGAGACCTACCAGGTTTTTGAGGAGTACTGTCTTGCCGCTTCCGCTGGCTCCAATGATGAGGGAGCACTCACCCTCCTTGTAGTCTATTGATATGTTGTTGAGGACTGTGCGTCCGTCAAATTCTTTACACAGATTCTTTACACTTATCATAACTATAGCAATAATTTGGTGAGGGCAAGGTCAAAGACAAGGATAAGCACACTTATGGAAACTATGGCTTTTGTGCTTGAACGGCCCACTCCGAGCGATCCGCCCTTTGCATAATAGCCGAAGTATGATGCCAATGAGGTGATTATAAAAGTGAATACTGCCATCTTGGTTATACTGTACCAGATGTAGTGCATCTTGAATGCAAACTGCAGTCCCTCCACATACTGGGCCATTGTAACGGCTCCGGTAGCTACAATTATGGCTGCTCCTCCAAGGAGTCCTATTACAAAGCTTGAGAGCAT
>JAFOER010000039.1 GCA_017380095.1 Bacteroidales bacterium | reverse complement strand
GAACACGCTAAATCGTTGGCTAAAGAGATTGCCAATGAGGTTCAGGCTTTTGTTGAGTCTAAGACAACTGTAGCTGTTGAGCGTACATTGTGTAGACTTATGGGAATTGACGGAGTTGATGAGAATCAGGTTCCGCTTCCAAACGTTATTGTTGATGACCTTAAATCTAAAGGTGTTCTTGGAGAGGGCGTTCTGTTCTACATTGCAAATGCAATGGTAAGCACTGGCCTTTCTGCTCAGGAGGTTGCAGAGAAAGTTGCTGCAGGTACTTTGGATCTTACCAAGATAGAGGTTGCTGACAAAGCTGCAATTGAGGCTGCACTTCAGCCGGTTGTAGATTCAAGCATCGCAAAAATCAGAGCAAGAAGAGAGAGAAGGGAGAATTACCTTAACACAATAGGTGAGGGTCCAAAACCTTACTTGTATGTAATTGTTGCTACAGGTAACATCTACGAGGATGTTGTACAGGCTGAGGCTGCTGCAAGACAGGGAGCTGACATCATTGCAGTTATCCGTACAACCGGCCAGAGCTTGTTGGATTATGTTCCTTACGGTGTTACAACTGAGGGATTCGGTGGTACATATGCAACCCAGGCCAACTTCAAGATCATGCGTGAGGCTATGGACAAAGTTGGAGAGGAGCTTGGCAGATATATCAGAGTATGTAACTACTGCTCAGGTTTGTGTATGCCTGAGATTGCTATCATGGGTGCATTTGAGGGTCTTGACGTTATGTTGAATGACGCTCTTTACGGTATCCTTTTCCGCGATATCAACATGCAGAGAACCCTTATCGACCAGTTCATGTCAAGGGTTATCAACGGTTTTGCAGGTGTAATCATCAATACAGGTGAGGATAACTACCTTACAACTGCAGATGCTGTAGAGGCTGCACATACAGTTCTTGCTTCAGACCTTATCAACGAGCAGTTGGCTCTATTGGCAGGTCTTCCTGAGGAGCAGATGGGTCTTGGCCACGCATTTGAGATGGATCCTATGTTGGAGAACGGTTTCTTGTATGAGCTTGCACAGGCTCAGATGGCAAGAGAAATCTTCCCTAAAGCACCGCTTAAATATATGCCTCCTACAAAATTCATGACAGGTAACATTTTCAGAGGTCACCTTCAGGATGCATTGTTCAACATGATCGGTATCTGGACAAACCAGGGTCTTCAGCTTCTTGGTATGCCTACTGAGGCTATCCACACTCCATTCATGAGTGACCGTTTCTTGTCAATTGAGAATGCAAAATATATCTTCAACAACATGAAGAGCATCGGTGACGAGATGGAGTTCAAAGAGGGCGGTATCATCAGAAACAGAGCTAAAGAGGTTCTAGACAATGCAATCGCACTTCTTGAGCAGATGACTTCTGAGGGCTTGTTCAATGCTTTGGAGAAAGGTATTTTCGGTGATGTGAAGAGAAGTAGAGTTGGTGGTAAAGGTTTGGACGGCGTTGTTGAGAAAGGTGCCAACTATATGAATCCATTTATTAACTTAATGAAAGGGAGAAAATAATTATGGCTGGTGGACTATATTCAATGTCGGCAAAAGATTTTGACCAGACACTAGATCTAACTAAAGTAAAACCTTACGGTGATACAATGAACGACGGTAAAGTTCAGGTGAGCTTTACACTTCCAGTTCCTAACGGTGCTGAGGCTGAGGAGGCTGCAAAGCTTCTTATGAAGAAAATGGGCTTTGAGAACCCTCTAGTTGCTTTTGCTAAAGAGCTTACAGAAGGTTTTACATTCTTCAACTGCTACGGTAACCTTACACATACTGTTGATTATTCAAACATCTACGTTCCAAAAGTAGAGAGCAACACTATGGATATGCACGAGTGTGACGAGTACATCAAAGAGAACATCGGCAGAAAACTTGTTCTTGTTGGTGCTTCTACAGGTACTGATGCCCACACTGTAGGTATTGATGCTATCATGAACATGAAAGGTTATGCAGGTCACTACGGTCTTGAGAGATATGACATGGTAGAGGCTTACAACCTTGGTAGCCAGGTTCCTAACGAGGAGTTCCTTGCAAAGGCAATTGAACTTAAGGCTGATGCTATCCTTGTTTCACAGACTGTTACACAGAAAGATGTTCATATCCAGAACCTTACTGAGCTTATTGAGCTTATGGAGGCTGAGGGCTTGAGAGACAAGATGATCGTTGTCTGCGGTGGTCCTAGAATCAGCCACGAGCTTGCTAAAGAGCTTGGTTATGATGCAGGTTTTGGTGCAAACACCTATGCTGATGATGTAGCATCATTTGTTGCTCAGGAGTTTGTAAAGAGAAACAAATAAACTAACCTTATATACATTATGGACAAAAATCAAATTAGAGAATTTATTGCCAAAAGAGCAGCTCTAGAGATTAAGGACGGTGATGTAGTGAACTTGGGTATCGGTTTGCCTACCATTATCCCTAACTACCTTCCAGAGGGTGTTAGCGTTACATTGCAGTCTGAGAACGGTTTGCTTGGTATGGGCCCTACACCTGCTGAAGGTACAGAGGATCCGCACTGGGTAAATGCTGGTGGTGGATACATCACATACCAGCCGGGTGCTGCTTCATTTGACTCTGCTACCAGCTTCGGCGTTATCAGAGGAGGTCACGTTAACGTTACTTTCCTTGGCGCTCTTGAGGTAGATGAGAAAGGTGACTTGGCAAACTGGATGATTCCAGGCAAAAAAACTCCTGGTATGGGTGGCGCAATGGACCTTTTGGTTGGTGCAAAGAAAGTTATCCTTACAATGGAGCATACTGCTAAAGGAAATCATAAGATCCTTAAAAAATGCCGTCTTCCTCTAACTGCTGCAGGACAGGTAAACATGATCATTACCGAGATGGGTGTAATGGAGATTACTCCAGAGGGTATTGTTCTTACAGAGATCAATCCTGAGTTCACAGTAGAGCAGGTACAGGAGGCTACAGAGGCTAAACTAATTATTTCAGAAAACTTAAAACAGGTTAACTTAAATTAAATAACTAAAGTATGAATTTCGGACTTACTAAATCACAGCAATTGTTCCAGCAGATGATCAGAGAGTTTGCTGAGAAAGAGGTTAAACCTCTTGCTGCAGAGGTGGATGATACTGAGAGATTCCCTATGGAGACCGTTGAGAAAATGGCTAAACTAGGTCTATTCGGTATCTACATTCCTAAAAATTATGGTGGTGCTGGTGGTGACCACATTATGTATTCTATAGCTGTAGAGGAGCTTTCAAGAGTATGTGCTACTACCGGTGTAATTCTTTCTGCACACACTTCATTGTGTATGTCTCCAATTTGGGAGTTCGGTACTGAGGAGCAGAAACAGAAATACCTTCCAAAACTTGCCAGCGGTGAGTGGATTGGTGCTTTCGGTCTAACTGAGCCTAATGCAGGTACTGATGCTGCTGGTCAGCAGACAACTGCTGTTGAGGATGGTGACGACTATATCATTAACGGTAGCAAGATTTTCATTACCAATGCTGGTCCTGCTCACGTTTATGTAGTTGCTACTATGACTGACAAATCTCTTGGAAACAAAGGTATCACTACATTTATCGTAGAGGCTGGTACTCCTGGTTTCTCAATTGGTAAAAAAGAGCACAAACTAGGTATCAGAGGTTCTGCTACTTGCGAGCTTATTTTTGAGAACTGCCGTGTTCCTAAAACCAACATGCTTGGTAAAATGGGCGAGGGCTTCAAAGTTGCAATGAAGACTCTTGACGGTGGCCGTATCGGTATCGCTTCTCAGGCTCTAGGTATCGCTCAGGGCGCTATGGATGAGACTGTTAAATATACTAAAGAGAGAAAACAGTTTGGCAGATCAATCTCTGCATTCCAGAACACTCAGTTCCAGATGGCAGATCTTGAGACTAAAGTACAGGCTGCTCGTCTATTGGTTAGACAGGCTGCTTGGAAACAGGATCAGCACATGCCTTTCTCTGCTGATGCAGCTATGGGTAAATTGTTCGCTGCTGAGACTGCAATGGAGGTAACTACTAAAGCAGTTCAGTTCCACGGCGGTTATGGTTACACAAGAGAGTATCCAGTTGAGAGAATGATGCGTGACGCTAAGATCACCGAGATCTATGAGGGAACTTCAGAGGTTCAGAGAATGGTAATTGCAGCAAAATTATTTAAATAGAATCACACAAGTATGAAAATAGTAGTTTGTATTAAACAGGTACCGGATACTACAGTTATTAAAATTAACCCTGTAACAGGTACACTTATCCGTGATGGCGTTCCAAGCATTATGAACCCAGATGATAAAGGTGGCTTGGAGATGGCTCTTCAATTGAAAGATCAGTACGGTGCACACGTAACCGTAATTACAATGGGTCCTCCTCAGGCAGACGCTATCCTTAGAGAGGCTTATGCTATGGGTGCTGACGAGGCTATCCTTCTTACAGGTAGAGAGTTTGGTGGTGCTGATACTTTGGCAACATCCCACACTATTGCTGCAGCGCTTAAAAACTTGGAGTACGACCTTATCATTGCAGGTAGACAGGCACTTGACGGTGATACCGCTCAGGTAGGTCCACAGATTGCTGAGCACCTTGGTCTTCCACAGATTTCTTATGTAGCAGGTCTTGAGTACAAAGATGGTAAATTCATCGTTAAGAAAGAGACTGAGGAGGGTTACCAGATGCTTGAGGTAGCTGGTCCAGTTCTTCTTACTGCTCTTGCAAGCGGTTTCAAAGCTCGTTACATGAACGTTGCTGGTATCGTTGATGCATTTGACAAACCAGTTGCAGTTTGGGGTGTAGACAAAGTAAATCTACCTCTAGAGATGCTAGGTTTGAAAGGCTCAGGTACAAGAGTTTACAAATCATTCACCAAAGGTGTTAAAGCTGCAGGTGAGGTTCACGAGGTTGATGCTGAGCAGGCAGTTGGCTTGATCGTAAGCAAACTTAAAGAGAAATTTATTATCTAATCGCCAAAACTAAAGAAGAAATGAATAATAAAAACGTATATGTATTCGCAGAGCAGAGAGAGGGTGTAATCCAACCTGTTGCTCTAGAGCTTATTGGCAAAGCAAGAGATTTGGCTGATGTTTTGGGCGATAAAGTAGTTGCTATTTTCGCTGGTCACAACATCTCTTCTCAGGCTAACGAGTTGATCGCTTACGGTGCTGATGACGTTATCGTAGTTGACGCTCCTGAGCTTAAAGATTATGTAACTGAGCAGTATACCCAGGCTATCTACCAGGTTATTACAGCTATGAACCCAGATATCGTTCTATTCGGTGCAACTACTATCGGTAGAGACTTGGCTCCAAGACTTTCTGCAAGATTGGAGAAAGGTCTAACTGCTGACTGTACCAAATTGGAGATTTCAGACGGTTCAGATCCTAAATTGGAGGCTAGAAAACTTATGATGACCCGTCCTGCATTCGGTGGTAACCTTATGGCTACTATCGTTGCTGCTAAAGACGGTGTTCAGATGGCTACTGTACGTCCAGGCGTTATGCAGAAAAAAGAGAAAGATGCTACCAGAACAGGTAACGTTATTCCTTTTGCTGTTACTTTTGATTCATCTAAATTCGCTGTTAAACTTCTAGAGACAGTTAAAGCTGAGAAAGGTCTTGTTGACATTACTGAGGCTAAAGTACTTGTTTCTGGTGGTAGAGGTGTTGGTAACAAAGAGAACTTTGAGAAACTTGCAGCTCTTGCTGAGGTTATTGGTGGTGAGGTTTCTTCTTCACGTGCAATGGTTGATGCAGGTATCATGGATCATGACAGACAGGTTGGTCAGACAGGTAAGACTGTACGTCCAGACCTATACTTGGCTTGCGGTATCTCTGGTGCTATCCAGCACTTGGCAGGTATGGAGGAGTCTGAGCTTATCATCGCTATCAACAAAGATAAATTTGCTCCTATTTTCCAGGTTGCAGATCTAGGTATCGTTGGTGATGTTAACAAGATTGTTCCTATGCTAACCGAGAGATTGGCTAAAGAGGTAAAGAAATAATCAGATAACTTTACTATAATGGAGAGGGTAACCCAAAAGGTTGCCCTCTTTTTTCTTGTATTTATAAACCAAAATCTTTAGCTTTGTGTTTGTTTTAGAATATTGTAATCATTAAAAATATAGAGTTATGAAAAAGATTTTGTTGATGGCCGCTGTAGCGTTCTGTTTTGCAGCTTGCGGCAATTCAAATTCAAATTCAGAGGGTGCAGTTGAGACTAAAGCTGCTGAGCACCAGTGTTCAGGTGACCACAAATGTGACCACAACCACGGCGCAGAGCACAAATGCAACCATGCTGCTGATTCTACCAAACACGAGTGCAACCACAACCACGCAGAGGGCGAGCACAAATGCAACCATGCTGCAGACACTACAAAACATGAGTGCAACCATGAGACTGGTGAGTGCAACCAGCCTGCAGACAAACAGTGTGATGCATGCAAAGAGGCTGCTGCTAAAAAAGCTGCTGAGCAGAAATAATTTGCTCTGAAATATGAAGGAGAGAGGTGAATGAACCTCTCTTTTTTGTTGGATATGAATTAAGGATAACTATGCTTGGAAAACTTATAGATTTGTCGGTGAAGTTTATAAGGAAATATCTTCCCGACCCGTTTGTATTTGCAATTATACTTACTGTGCTGGCAGGTATTGCTGCTATTGCCTTTACCGGACAGTCTCCTGTAGAGGTTGTTGAAAATTGGGGTGGGGGAGTGTGGAGCCTTCTTGCATTCTCCATGCAGATGGCCCTTGTACTTGTATGCGGCTCTGCCCTTGCTGACGCTCCGCTGGTGAAAAAGGGGTTGCGCAAACTTGCTGCGTTTCCAAAGACTCCGGCAGCTGCAATAACTACTGTAACTCTCATATCTTCAATTGCATGCTGGATTAACTGGGGCTTTGGACTCATTGTTGGAGCCATCTTTGCAAAAGAGATTGCCAGAGCTGTTAAAGGTGTGGATTACAGGCTTCTTATAGCATCTGCGTACAGCGGATTTGTGGTTTGGCATTCAGGCCTTTCTGCTTCAATTCCTTTGGCAATGGCAACAGAAGGAGCCTCTTTGGTGGAGGTTTCCAGAGGTACAATTACCAGTGCAATTCCAATTTCGCAGACAATTTTTGCAACTTATAACCTTATTATTGCATTTGCCATCATAGCGGCACTCACTGTTGTAAATACACTTATGCATCCTGCTCCCGACAAGACATTCTCTGTTGATCCGGCCCTTTTGGGTGACGAGGAGGATTTGCAGGAGAGGGACCTCTGCGGTGCAATAGGTGAGAAGGAGTGCAAGGTGGAGTGGAAACTTACACCGTCGGAGAAGTTGAACAACAGTGTGATATTGTCGGGAATAACAGCATTGATGGGGTTGGGGTACCTTTTCATAAGGATTGTGGTGAATGGGGGTAGCATGGACCTCAATAATGTGATAATGCTGTTCATGTTCCTTGGTATTGTGCTTCACAAGACCCCTATAAAATATGTGAAGGCGGTTAACAAGGCTGCCTCTTCGGCGGCGGGCATTTTGCTGCAGTTTCCGTTTTATGCGGGTATTATGGGTATAATGACATCTGCGTCGGCGGAAGGGGTTTCCCTCGCAGGACAGATTAGCGAGGCATGCGTGGCAATTTCTAATGAGAAGACATTCCCTATGCTCAGTTTCCTGAGTGCAGGTATTGTGAATGTTTTTGTACCTAGCGGCGGTGGACAGTGGGCAGTACAGGCACCAATCATGCTCCCTGCCGGTGTTCAGTTGGGTGTAGAGCCTGCCGTTACAGGTATGGCAATAGCTTACGGTGATGCGTGGACCAATCTTATACAGCCGTTTTGGGCACTTCCGGCCCTTGCAATAGCAAAACTCAATGCAAAGGATATAATGGGCTACTGTCTGATAGACCTCTTTGTAGTGGCTATAATTGTGGTTCTCGGATTTTTGGTTCTTGTTTAGCATATGCAGTATCTGGGGGAGATAATATCGCTTGGAGTAGCCTGCTCCTGGACAGTTACCGCACTTTTTGCAGAGGTGGGGAGCAAGAGGATAGGGTCCTTGCAGCTTAATGTTGTGAGGATGCTCCTCTCGTTGGTTATGCTGGGCATTACACTCTGGTGCTTTACCGGAGTGCCGTTTCCAACCTTTGCAAGCGGCAAGGCGTGGCTGTGGCTCTCACTCTCCGGTTTTGTGGGGTATATCCTTGGAGATTACTGCCTGTTCAATTCATATATAATCATAGGATCGAGGTTCGGGCAGCTATTCATGACCCTTGCTCCCCCTACGGCGGCAATTGCCGGATGGATAATCCTGGGGGAGAAGATGCAGCTGCAGTGCGTCCTTGGAATGCTTG
Source organism: Bacteroidales bacterium (assembly GCA_017380095.1). Lineage (GTDB taxonomy): Bacteria > Bacteroidota > Bacteroidia > Bacteroidales > UBA932 > Egerieousia. Next base: position 1,845 of record JAFOER010000039.1, on the reverse strand, counting down.
TAACCCTTACCGGTATAGGTATTTCAGTACTGAACAAGGGTGGGGCGGAAGGTAAGGGAAAACTCTCCCTCAAACTCCCGCTCAAAGGTGTCCTGCTGGGTATTGGAGCCGGTATAGGGCAAGGAATAGGACTGGTGCTCAGCAAGGTGGGTATGAACTTTTATGAAGCATCAATACCGGTTGGGGAGTCAGAAGTTGCCCAGATGCTCCCCTTTGCATCTACATTCATAAGGGCGGTAACCGGAGCCATCGGATTTACAGGTGTCATGATCCTTCAGAAAAAGCTGGGTACGCTGGCAGTGGCAGCAAAAGACAGGAAGGGGATGAACGCAGCATTCTGGGCAACCTTCACGGGGCCGTTCATCGGCGTATCCCTTTCACTTATGGCGGTTCGGTACACAGAGGCCGGCATAGCCTCCACTTTAATGGCACTTACCCCGGTATTCATCCTTTGGCCAGCGCACATTATATTTGGCCAGAAAGTGACATTCAAAGAGGTAATAGGAGCCGTAATAAGTGTAGCAGGTGTATCACTGTTTTTCCTTTAATTTCCTTCAATAAATACCAGTAGAGATGAGCAATATTAAAATAAGACCGGCAAACATGAATGATGCTCCCCTTATTGCGCAGATTGTGGCAATGGTTATAGGAGAGGATTCAGCAACAAAATTGTGTGGAACAGGCTATCCTGGAGTATTGGAGGAGGCCGCTGCTGCCGAAGGTACCCAGTACAGTTACCTTAATGCCCTTGTGGCAGAAGTGGACGGCGTTGCTGCTGGAGCCGCATTGGGTTATGACGGTGCGAACCTCCACCAATTGCGGGAGGGGACACTTGCTGTTATACGCAATTCATATTCCACCCCCTCCATTCCCGACGATGAAACTGCTCCCGGAGAATTTTATATAGATTCAATAGGCATCCTTCCCCAATACAGGAACCATGGAGCAGGAAAGAAACTGCTTATGGCAATGGTAGGCAAGGGGCTTGCACTTGGCAACGGGAAAGTTGGACTGATGGTTGATTTTGGGAACTCAGGCGCAGCCTCCCTTTACGAAAGATGCGGATTCAAGCCTGTTGGAGAAAAGCTCTTTTACAGCCATAAAATGCACCATCTGCAGTGCACCCACCTGCAGGCAGAAGAAAAAATACTATACACCGGCCTCAATTACCCCCAGGTAAAGGAATTCTGTGGCGACAAAATCCTCGCCCCGTACATCTGCATGGGATTCTCAATGCTCTCCCTCATTGTTCCCGACGGATTTGCCACCGTAAACGAAGGAGACACCATCTGCCGCGACGGACTTGGAAACCTCTGGGTGGAGTAAATAATGTTATAGAGCTTCCACTTGTTCAATGGTCAGATTTGTGCACTGGGCAATTGTTGCAGAATCTATATTTTTCTCCTTCATGGATTTGGCAATTCTTAATTTCTCCTCTTGCTGGCCTTTCTCCAGCCCTTTCTCCAGCCCTTCTCTCACACCCTTTTCAATAGCGTAATCCAAACAGGCACGGTTGTCTCTATAGCGTTTCAGACGTGCATCATAAATCTCCCTCTCTTTAGGAGAAAGTGAAGCAACATCCGCATCCTCAAGAACTCCAAGAAAAACCTCCCTTATGTGGTCATTCAAGCCGTGGTTATAAACCTCCTGTTTCAATTCCTCTATTGTCTTCATACCCGTTTTCATTTGAATGAGTAAATATAACAATTTTTCATAGAAATTTTCGCAATCCTGTATATCTGCCTTTTCCAGACAAGGCAATTGGAGCATTATAAAATGTAGCTTGTCCGAAAGAATATTCTCCGTCCCTGGCTCACAAAGAAGGAAATCTCTCCTCAGTACGGG
>JAFOER010000038.1 GCA_017380095.1 Bacteroidales bacterium | reverse complement strand
TTTCTGCATCAAAAAATGCTTTTTTTGTCGCAAAGTCGCCCTCGGCACCTCCGTCACACGCAATTAAGCCCGTTTACGGGATTTGATTGCCGCAACAACAATTGCTGCCAACAGGATCACAGGCTCTGCAAGCATGAATGCAGGTACCTTTCCTGCGGTAAGTGATACCATTGCAGAGCAGAAAATTACAAGGCAAATTCCAGATGACAATATAACTAGGGCTGCTTCAAACCTCTTCCAGAACCTTGCAATAAGGTACGAAACTCCGCTGATAGCACCACCAATCAACGGATACAACAGCAATATTGTGCGCGGCATTGTTCCGCCGGCATTTCCTTCAAGGTCATAGTGGGCCGGCATAATTTCCGGCAGGGTGCTCCACTGCAAGGCAATTGCCAAAGCATTCAAAGCAACAATCAAAATTGGGATAAACCAATACTTTTTATTCATATTCAACTGTTTTATTTGCAATACATCTTAAAAAATTTCCACACCTCACCGGCAGTGTCCATATCTTCATTGAACCACGAGTGCACACCCCCAACAACTTCATAAAGCCATACCTGAGGCGTGTTTTTCTTTCCGGTGTATTTGTGTGCAATTACCTTGTGTCCACCCTCCTTCAAAGGGAGTTCTTCTTTAATTTCACTGGTACATCCGTTGCGGCTTACCCAATACCTTACGGCATCCGGAACAGGGATATATGCACCCCATCCCCCTTTGTTCTCAAGATCGCCGGTCCATTCAGAAACCCTGTCTTCTGTGCCGTGGATCTCAAACAGAGGAATCTTCTCTGTACGGGTAAACTTTTCAGGCATCCATTTCATTGTAAGGCCTGCTATTGGGGCTACTGCTGCAAAAGTTTTCTGGCTGCAGTATGCCAAAAGATAGCACATTTCCCCGCCGTTTGACATTCCTGTGCAGAATGTGTTCTTTTTGCTCAGATTGAACTCTTTCTGAAGTTTTTCTGCAAGGCTGCACAAAAAGGCCACATCGTCAACTTTCATATCCTCCTGGAACGGATAACCCACATTCCAGCAAGGGTTTCCCCTGCCGTCCTTTGATCCCTGCGGATAGCACACTGCAAAGCCGTATTTGTCTGCTGCCTCGCTGAATCCTTTATTGTCCACGTGCTCAATTACGGCACCATAACCGTGCAGCACCATAACCAACGGGGCATCCGGTTTAAGATTTTTTGGCACAACCACCTTATATCTCCTCTCCACCCCATCAAACATGGTAGTGAACACTTTCTCAAATGCTCCTTTGCCGGATTGTTTTACCTTTACTGCCACTGGCCTGTGGTCAGATGCCACAGGTTCAACAATCACCTCACTCCCAACTACATCAAGTTCAGGTGCAGTTGCTTTCCATACGGCAATGTAATCGAGGGTTCTGTCGGGAGCAGGAGCGGGAAAAGTCTTGGACTCCCTGTTATTGAGGATTGTGAAGTTCTTCTCCAGTGCTGCAATGAATGCAGATCCCGGTACATCATTCAGGTCCCCTGCAAGGTAGAAAGGTTTGTTGCACTCCCCTGCTTTCTTCCAGATAATTTCAAGTGATGCCATTCTGTCTTCCTCCGTAAGGGAAAGATGGGTGCATGCAAAAATGTAATCCTCAAATTCAGCAATCAGCAGTGCCCTTTTCTCCTCTCTTCCCGGGAGCGGATAACCCTTCACCTGCAATGGCTTTTCCTTGGAAAGTATTCCTATGCCGTATTTGCCGCCGTCAAATTCAATTGCTGGAAAATACTCTGCATGCATACCCGTATGGCAGGCAATCTCACCAAGTACATACCTGCCTCCACTGCGCCTTGTCATGCTGTCGAGCTCCTGTACTGCCACAACATCCGGTACCTGTGCACGTATTACATTGGCAGCGCGCCTGCTGTCCATAACATTGTCCATTCCTTTGGAGTTGCGGACATTGTATGTCATTATCTTAAGGCAATCCTGTGCAAAAGCGGCAGAAACCGCAAAAAGCAACAGTAATATCAGACAGATCCTTTTCATAATTTTTTATATCACTTATTTGGAAATTAGTTTTTTAGATAATATGTAACGGAAGTGACAACACGCACTTTCTTTATGTAAGGTGTATTGCTGTCGCGGTTTTCAATTGTAAAAGTCCCCTGATTTGCTGTCTTTATTTTGCCGAGCCGGCTCTGGGAATCTTTGGCAAACTTTTCAGCAGTCTCGCGTGCATTCTTTGTAGCCTCCTCAATCATTTGGGGCTTAATGTTGTTCAAGCCTTCGTATTTGAATTCAATGGTGTTCTCCCAATTGTTCCCGGCAGTAACAACACCCTTCTTAAGCAATTCAGCCTGCTCTGCCCTAAGCTTGAGCACGGTGTCAACATCTGGGGTGCACACAGTTATTGTGCTTGTTGCAATGTAACGGTATGCACGGTCGTTGCTTCCATATTCGTTGGCATATTTGTCTGAAATGTTGGGAACAGATACAGAAATCTCCCCCGGTTTTATACCTCCCTTTACCAGAAATGACTTTACCACTGCATTGTTTGCATCAATCTGGTCATATATTGTCTGTATGTCATTGGCCATCACCTTATATACCACCGGCCATATAACCTTGTCTGCCTTAACCTCCTTTTCGCATAACCCTTTTACATTTACAGTACGGTCATAAGAACGGTATTTTTCTACTGCTCCCGATATATGGAAACCTATTGTTACAAGACCTATCATCACAAAAAGGCCGCTGAATAATTTACTTTTGTCCATAACTGCACTTTTTTTTGTTCCTACAAATTTAATGAATATTTGACTACCTTTGCGCCCCTATGGTAAGCCTTGGTAAAATATTCTGGATTTTTGCAAAGATCGGTGCTTTCACAATTGGTGGAGGTATACCTATGATTGCAGCTATAAAGAAAGAACTGGTGGAGAGGCAATGGCTTACTGATGAAGACTTTATAGATATCATCACTCTTGCACAGACAGCTCCGGGCCTGTTTGCGGTAAACATTGCAATCCTTACCGGCCACAAGCTCCGTGGAACCAAGGGAAGTGTAGTTGCAACAATAGGAAGCGCCCTCCCACCCTTTATCATAATCCTTCTTGTAGCAATGTTCTTTACCTCATACAAGGATAATGAATATGTTATAAAGGCATTCAAGGGCATCAGGCCTGCAGTGGTGGCCCTTATAGGTGTACCTATGCTGGATATGCTGAGATCCACCAGAATGCGGTGGTGGTCGTGGCTCATAGTTGTTTCTTCCATGACCCTGGTATGCCTATTGAGCGTTTCACCTATCTATATCCTTATCTGTGTAATAGCTGTTGCGGCATTTGTCAGCTGGTACAACAATAAAAAGGAGGTGCGCAGATGATTTACGTGGAACTTTTCCTCACCTTCTTCCTTATAGGTATGTTCACCATAGGTGGAGGTTATGCAATGTTGTCACTCATTCAGAATGAAGTGGTAACAGTGTACGGGTGGATTACGGATACAACATTTACCGATATTGTTGCCATTTCCCAGATGACACCGGGGCCTATAGGTATAAATTCTGCAACCTACATTGGATATGAGGTGCTCAGACAGTCCGGGGCATCAGAATTCATGAGCATCTTGGGTTCATTCACAGCAACCTTTGCTGTGGTACTCCCGTCGTTTATCATTGTACTCATGCTGTGCAAGGTATATGAAAAATGGAAGAACCACTACATGTTCCAGGGAATCATGCAGGGACTCAAACCGGCTACCCTCGGCCTCATTGGTACCGCTGCCCTCAGCCTCTCTAATCCCGACAACTTCATAGACTGGAAAAGTTTCATAATCTGCATGGCTGCCTTCCTCGCCCTGCACTACAAGAAAATAGGGCCACTCTCAATTATTGGATTGAGTGCCCTCGTTGGATTGTTGGTTTATTGACCCGTGGTAAATGAGTTTCTTTGTCTTAGGGTCTCTTGAGAACATCTTGAAGTAGTCCCACATCATCTGGGCAGCCGGGATGAAGTTCCAGTGTCCGTAGTCTACAACTGCAATGATTTTTATCAGAGGCTTTTCCCCGTTGTAGAAATATCCGGTCTCAAGCTGTATCCCGTTTCCTTTGTTTGTGGTGATTCTTCTGCGGTCTGCAAGATTAAGCCCAAGCAATGTGTCTGAGGTGAAGTCCAGTTCTGCAGTTACCTCCATTCCGTTCAGCTGCTGGTATGTGTTCCAGGCATTTACATAGCTGTTCCCTTTATAGTCCTCTTTGGTGTAGAATGGCACTACTTTATCTGCAGTTCCAATTACCGAGCAGTATGCAACCTCCACCGATCCTCTTTTCTGTGTAGCCTCTCCCCATAATGATATGGTGTTGGAGAACCTTCCTGTCTTGGCCCCTGTGTAGATTCCTCCCCCGTAGCCTCCTACTCCGGCAAACAGGTATGATTTGCATATTCCCAGTGCTGTTGCGGTTATTGCTCCTGCAGAGAGCCCTTGGGCATATATCCTGCTTGGATCAAGCTGAGGGTATTTTTCCAGGAGCAACTGTATTACCCTTTCCACACCGTCGTAACCCATTGCACCGTAGTTTTTGCTTCCCTGCCATTCCATTTCCACAATAAAGAAACGTTCCTTGCCTGCTACCTGCATGAATCCCGATGTTTCTGCCTGGGTACGCGGGTCATTTGTGTTTCCGTGGAGCAGTACCATTACCGGAACACTTGCTGCAGGTGCTCCCTCCATAAGCTCCTGGGGCCAGTATTCGTACCAGAGCCAAGGTAACCCTTTCTTCTGCTCAAGGGTTACAGTGTTTCTCTTTATGCCCAATGATTCGTGTACTGTGTACGGCTCAAGTTCGTATGGGCCGTATTCTCCAAAATCAGCCCCATTGTAATGTGTGTGCCTGTAGTTGTTGTACCGGAAGTTCTTTACAAGCAGCTCCTCCCAAGCCTTGTCAAATGTTTCTGCAATTGGAGTATCCTCAGATTCATCCACTACAACGGCAAGCAGCTGTTCCTCTTCATTTACATATTTGTTACCCTTTTTCACCCCTTTGTCCATTGCAATATATGCTTTTGCAACCTTGTGGGCATTCTTCCCCGATATATATGCAGGTACTCCCCATGATTGCGCAGGTGCCTTCCCGGGTTTACCTCCTATTGTGAGTATACCGGCAATATGCCCTGCTGCCTCAGTTGGTGCAAGTGCGGTATTTACAAATGTTGCTCCGTCGCCTATACCTATAACCTTAAGGTTGCCTGAACGGGCTTTGTTGAATACCTCCTTGAACGCTTCAAAATCGTCGGGATTATTGTACTTTTCCCCTATTGGATTTATTACATATACCTTTGTGTGGTTGGCAGTGAGGATATCTTTTATGTCAAGTTCCTCCAGCAGAGCCTTTGCACCCGATTCGTCAAGTTTCTTGTGTGGGTAAATGAAGAATGTGGGTGCATTGTTGTTGGAACGCCCCTCTATGTGCCCAAGGTTGAGGTAATTCTCATAATATGCCACATTCTCCGGCATTGCGGCCGCAGTTTTCTCCTTTTGGGCAAACGATGTGGCGTTGTTTTGGGCAAACGATGTTGCAGCAATGCATATTGCAATGAGGATGAGTGCAATTCTCTTCATGTGTATTGGATTTCCTTATTTTAAAACTGATTCTGCCGCAGATGTTCCTGCTATGCGGCCATATACAATTATGTCTGCCACTGCATTTCCTCCAAGGCGGTTGCCTCCGTGTACACCACCTGTCACCTCTCCTGCAGCATAGAGACCTTCAATGGCTTTCCCGTTGGAGTCAACCACTTCGGCATTTGAATTTATCTTTATTCCGCCCATTGTGTGGTGCAGAACCGGTTCCACTTCTATGGCATAATATGGAGGTTGGTTGAGCGGACGGGGCATCTCCTCTCCTTTGCGTCCGAACTCACCGTCAATTCCTGAGGCTTGCCATTTGCCGTACTTGTCCATTGTCTCAACAAATGCTCCTTCCGGTATTCCCAATGCCTGTGCCAATTGGGTTGTGGTGTTTGCAGTAACCATCAATCCTTGCTGTGAATAGTTTTCTATGGCTGCAAGTGATTCACGTACACTCTGGTCAAATACTATGAAAACGCTCTTGCCTGTCTGCCCAAGAATGGCATCCGAGAGTTTGTCGCGGGTAAGCATTTCATTGGCAAAACGTACTCCCTGCCTGTTCACAAGTATGGCTCCGTTTCCACGTACAGCTTCTGTTATGAGTATATGGCTCCCTTTTTCGCCTGTAGGGTGTATCTGTATCTGGTCAATATCCACAAGCGGTACATTAAGGGAAGATACCCATTTGAATGCATCTCCTGTTGCCCCATTGTGGTTTGATGTATTGAACCCTTTGAATTGCGGACGGTAATTTTCAACCATTGTGAGATTTGCTCCAAACCCGCCGGTTGCAATTATCACAGCCTTGGCCTCTATCCTGTATTGCCCATTGGCTGTTTCTACATTAACTCCGGTTACTTTACCGTTATCGGATATAAGGCTTGTCACTTTGTTTCTGGTACGTACAGTGATGTTTTTCTCCTGTACGGCCCTGCTCAACACTGCCATTATGTGCGGCCCTACTGCTGCACCTCCCTCGGGTCTGTGAGTCCGTTTCTGGCTCGATCCTGCCAACTTGCCCACATTGCTCATGTCTGCTCCAAAAGATATGAGCCAATCTACCGCATCCGGGGCCTTCTCTACCAATGTTGCCACAAGGGATGAATCATTGAGGCGGTATCCGCCAACCATTGTGTCATCAAAATGGCTTTTTTTGGAATCCTGTATCCCCTGGCTCTTCTGTACAGAAGTTTCTGCAGCATTCAGCCCTCCGGTAGCATAGTTGGTGTTTCCCCCTATGATTCCCTGTTTTTCAAGTACAATTACATTTGCCCCCATTGATGCAGCCTGGATGGCAGCAGCCATACCGGCACCGCCGGCCCCTATTACAACAATGTCGCAAGTGGTATCTGTGTATTCAGCCTCTTCCTTCCAAACTCCCTTTGATGCATCAATTGCCATCCCTATTGCCGTAAGCATTCCGCGTGAAGTTAATGTTGCTCCACTTATGGCGTCAATTCCCTCTACAGTCTGTTTCTGCAGAACTGCATCTATAATCTGTTGCTCGGCAGGTTGTGCAAACTTGGATTCAGACTGGCTTATGATGCGGATTGCCGTTATAATGTGGTTCCTTACTTCTATTGCCAGTTTAATCATTCCGCTTCTTCCCTCACCCAGTCCTTCAAATTCTCCATCCTGCATTATTGCCTCCTGTTCTTCCGTTTCCAGATGCCGATTGTCGCAGGATGCAACAATTATTATACTTAGCAGCAATGCAATAATATAGCGTAGCTTTATCATATCTTTCTCTCAATTCATATTACTATCTCCGCATCAAAAAGTGCCTTTTTCGTCGCAAAACCCCATCACGAACCCAATTTTGCATCAAAAAGTGCCCTTTTCGTCGCAAAACCCCATCGCGAGCCCAACTCTGCACCAAAAAGTGCCTTTTTCGTCGCAAAACCGCAGTGTCGGCACCGTGCCAGGTTGTCCTGTTGTCAGTATGGGCACCTACAGATGTGCCACTGTCTTTTTCCAGTTGCCGTAGCCAAGGTCGGCAGGTTTCATCAGCAGGTTCAATTCACCTTCAAATTCAATAGGGAAGTTTTCTGCCGCAGTGAGCTGCAGAAGATTGAGCATATCGGGGTATTTTTCTGCAACCTCCTTTGATGAAGGTGTGCCCAGGAGCCTTATGCATTTCTCGTCGGGATTGCACTCCGAGAAAACTATCTCCATCTCCTTTTCTGTGAGGGACTCGTCGTTGTCATCTACCATCATGCAGCTCTGGAAGGTCTCAAAGTTTATGTTCTTTGCATATTTAACCAGAAAATGTCCTTTCGGCCACTCTCCTGCCCCGTTTGTGGTTGGGGAGTCGTATCCTATCCATTTGTCAATTGCTGCAAAGAAGTACAGCATTCCCTCGTGAGGCAATTTGTTCTCGGGGTCGAACGGTGCAATGTCTGTGCAGTTTATCTGGCATATGAATGTCAGGGGGTAGTCGTATGTTTCCCCATCCTCCGTTACTTCAATTGTAGGATACTCCATGTTTGCAGGCATATCGGGGTCTCCCCACCATTTGCTTCCGCAGAACAATATCCTCTCGGTAGGTTGTACAGATAGTTTTATAGCCATAAGTCATTAACGGTTTTTGTTTTCAATCTCTTTCAGAAGCCAATCCAGGAACGGACGCATTGCCTGTGCCGCAGGTTCCGCAGTCTGAACGGAAAGGGTAATGTCCGAGCCCATGCCTCTTAGTATGTCAAAGCGGTGTTCAGAGTTTTTGTCTACACCCTCAATTGCCGACCATGTCTTTGCAAATTCAATTGTATTTACCTTTGAAAGGTCAGAAGCTGCAAGTGCATCAAGCATTACAATTGCGCTCTGCGACATGTTCTTCACTTTAAGGAGCCAAGGCCTCAGGTCTTCATAGAAGAGGCTGTCGCTCACGCATCCGGACTCTTTCATTTCCGCAATGGTGCTGCAGCTGCTGATGATTTTTGCAAATTCGGCCTTAAGCGGCTCAACAGATACATTTTTTGGATCCTTGCCGTACGCAGCCTTGAACTCACTTATCATCCCGGCCAATGGAGAAAGGGAATCGTAATATCTCAAATAAGGGACAATCTTCTCAAAATCCCTCGCATTTTTCTTCCCGACAACTGCAGGAAGTGATGCCTTCCAGTTCTCCATATTGTTGAATGAATCCATGTTCCAGGTGTAGTCAGCTACCCCGAAAAGAGGGATTTTTGAAAGCTCACCCTGCTGCATTGGGTTGATTATGATTGTCTTTACAGATAGGTCTTTCTCAAGTTCACCCTGGAAGTGGATGTGGGTTTCGTCGGCGAAGTTGGTATAGGTATCCGCTACAAAGATTTTGGTTACATCCACATCGTTGCATGGGTAGTTCCACCACCACGAGACTTCCCTGCCAAGGTAATCGTTCAGTACCTCCAGGTCTTTTCCGTTAGGGACAGACCATACATTCTTGCCTGTTGTATAGATATTCACTTTCTCTGGAACAGGATTGAGCGATTCCCAGAACTTGCGTGCCATTTCAGGTTTTGCCCAGCTGTAGGCATACAATTGCGGAACATACTGCAGCTGTTTTACCATATTCTCAGGAGCTGTTCCCGGCTGGTTCCACTTATTGTCAATCATATTCTGCAGGTCTGTAAGACGGTCTGCACACTGTTTGAGTGAAGGGTCGTCATAAGGGACACCGCAGTCATCTACAAATACACCAAACTGGCGTACGCCCAAGCCGTACATCTTCTCAAATTTCTCCATTATCCTCTCAAGTACATCAGACTCGCCAAGGGCTGTGAAACTCTGGCCCGGATGGATTGCCCAGATGAAGTTTACCTTGCACTGGTGTGCAGTTTGTGTAAGCTGAGCCATCATGTCGCTTGTGAGAAGGCCGTACCTTTTCTCATTTTCGGAAATTTTGTCGGGATAAGCCTTGTCCCAATAACGGGTATGGTAAGGGTCGCTCTTGGCACCGTACATGTACATGTTGAGTTTGTAGCGGGCCATAAAGCGGAACAGGTCTGCTGTAACCTCCATGCTGTAAGGAACACCATAGTACCCTTCAATTACGCCGCGGTACTGTACATCTGCATAATCATAGAATGATGCACAAGGGAGATCTGCAGTGCCGTTCTCAAGCATCTGCTCCAATGTTGCCAGTCCGTGGAATACTGCATCCGTATTCTCTCCCAATATTGTCACCTGTGCCTTTCCTCCCTGGGATGCAAGGTTTACAATATGGCGGTCGTATTTTGGCAAGGAGAAGACATCCCTTTTAAGCTTCAGTTGTGATGCCTTGCGGTCTGCAGCCCCTTTGGAGCCGTTTATGCCCAGCCATATTGTTGAGTTTCCACCTTTTGGCTTCACGGCAACTTTTCCCTCAATTCCTTTCTCCTTCAGAATCTGCACGAGCCTTTCTATGGTATAATTGTCAATCCCTTTCTCTGCAATTATGTCAACTGAGGAAGTAAAGGATACCTTTCCCTTACCGGCAATCTGTTCCTGGGGAACAGGATAAATTGTATAGGCATTTTGAGCTCCAATGTATCCGCTATACAGACAAAGCGCTACAAACAGAATAAGTAATTTTTTCATAGTCCCTGTAATTTTGTACATATTACAAAGATATAGAAAAATTACTTTTATACTGCTGTCTTTCTACAGATTCCAGAAATGGTTCACCGGGCCGTGTCCGTGCCCGATTGTATATTCTGCTCCAGAAATGATTGCCTGTTCTATATATTTTTTTGCTGATGTCGCAGCTGTACTCAACTCCTCCCCGCGTGCAAGTGCTGCAGCAAATGCAGATGAGAGTGTACATCCGGTACCGTGTGTATTCTTTGTATAAACCCTTTTGGAAGGGAGAAGTGTAACTTCACCGTTCTCTGCATTGTAGAAATAATCCACAAGGTCGTCGCCTGTAAGGTGTCCTGCCTTCAGCAGTACAGAAACCTTGTTCCCAAAAGAGAGCATTTTGGCAACCTCCGGAAAATCCTCTTCATTTTCAATTTTTCTTCCCGACAATATCTCTGCCTCCGGTATATTTGGGGTAATTACCCTTGCAAGAGGTACAAGCCTTTTTGTAATCACCTCAATTGCACTCTCCTCTATAAGCCTGTGCCCCGATGTTGATACCATTACAGGGTCAAGGACCACATTCCTTATCCCGTATTTCTCCAGCATTCTTGCCACAACCTCCACAACCTCAGCAGAATGTAGCATTCCAATCTTTACCGCATCTGCCCCAATGTCTGAAAGTACACAATCAATCTGTCCCTCAAGGATATCCAGCGGCATTGGATGCACTGCCTGCACTCCAACCGTATTCTGTACCGTTACTGCGGTAATTGCACTTGCAGCAAAACAACCCATTGCACTTATGGCCTTGATGTCTGCCTGAATTCCTGCCCCTCCACCGGAATCGCTGCCGGCAATTGTAAGCACTCTTCTATAACTCTTCATATTCCTGTTAAAAATGTTTGAATCCTTTAATTTCCCACTCAACTTCTTTACCCTCTTTTGTCCAGGTAATCCCTTTACCTCCAGTTATTTTTCCTATAGGATAAACCTTGAAGCCAAGTTTCTCTGCAATTTCTGCAGGCGCTGTAAACAGCAGCTCAAAATCCTCTCCTCCTCCAACTGCCATTGCCGGCACATTCCATCCGTATTTCTCTCCCGCACGGCGCAATTCATCCGATACCGGAATTCTCTCCAGTTCTACCGTTGCCCCTTTTCCCGACAATTCCAGTATATGTTCGAGGTCCGAGGCAATGCCGTCCGAGATGTCCATCATTGAATTTACCATTCCGGATTCCCTCAGCTGCTTGCCCTCCTTCATCCTTGGAGAAGGCCTTTTATGCCTTTGTATGAGAACCTTGATATCCTGGTCCCTCTCTTCACCGTCAAGGATGGCCTGCAGGCCGCCTGCCGAGTCTCCCAGAGGCCCAGTTACAAATATTGTGTCCCCTTCTGCTGCCCCGCTCCTTTTTATGCTTGTCCCTTTTGGGCATTTTCCCATTACCCCTACATTCGCTGCAATATCCCTCAGTGAAGAGGTGGTGTCTCCACCTAAAAGCGGCACACCGTACAGCTTGCTTATCTGGGCATATCCTTCAATGAAGCGCTCTGCCCACTCTCCCTGCGCATCTTTAGGAAGTGCAATTGAGAGGAATGTGGCAATTGCCTCGCCACCCATTGCCGCTATGTCACTAAGGTTTACTGCAGCTGCTTTCCAGCCTACATCTTCCGGAGAAGACTCGTTGCGCAGGAAATGTACCCCTTCCATCAGAAGGTCGGTAGAAAAGAGCATCTCCTCCTGCTGGGGAGGCAATATTGCGCAGTCATCCCCTATCCCCTCAAAATTGTCGGGAACAGGGAAATGCTCCTTTATGAAATCTATAAATCCGAACTCTCCCCTTGTTTTCATAGCCATTCCTGCAATGAATCTGTGTAGCTGTATGATTTTGTATCTGCAAAATATCCCCAGTCCCAGAATGCATATTCATAAAGGGCTGCCTTAAGGTAGTAGTAGTCCATCTGCTCCCTGGTCTTTTCATCTGCCTGTGCTGCCCATTTGTCTACCATTTCAAGTACAGTGTTCACGCCGTTTGTGAACTCCTCGTTGCCGTACTCAAGAATCCACTCCTTGTATGGGTTATCATCAAGTTTTGCAGTATTGAGAATATGTAATCCTACCCTGTTGTATATCCACATGCATGGTAGTACTGCTGCAAGGGCTATGCATTTATTGCCTGTGGCAATTCCCTCGCAGATGTGGGCATTGTAGTCTGCTGTTACTTTGGATGCCTCTACCTTTGTCTCTATGCCGTACTTGTCTATAAGCATGTCGTGCATAGCCTTCTCACCCTCCATCCCGCTCTGGGCAAATGCCAGGAACAGCTCTTTCTCCTCCTTGCTTTCCATAAGCTCAGAGAGCATTGTCATCTGGTGGTAATAGTTCTTCAGATAAATCTCATCCTGCGCAATGTAGCGTCCGAACACCTCATCACTCAAAGTGCCGTCCGACATCTCCTTAAGGAATTCCTGTCCAAGAATTGCGCTGTAGATCTTTTCTGACTTCTTCCATACCTCCTTGCTCCAGAGCTCCTTTTTGTTCTCTTCAACCAGCTTCCTCAGCTCTGCTGTGGCCTTTGCAATATTCTCAGCTGAGCAAATTGCACTTACAACGGCTATTCCTCCACAACCGGTCTCCATTACATCTGCAGCTGTAGAAGCGTTCATTCCACCTATTCCTACTGTAGGATGGATTGACTGTGCAACAGCCTTGCGTAACCCTTCCAAGCCAAATGGCTGTGCAGTATCTGTTTTGGTTGGTGTCCCGAACACAGGTGAGATTCCTATGTAATCCACATCAAGGGTGTTTGCAATGTCTATATCATTGATGTTCTCTACAGATAGGCCAATTATCTTGTCGTTGCCAAGCAGTCTCCTGGCATCTTCATATTTCATGTCACTCTGTCCTATGTGTACACCGTCTGCATCAGCTGCAAGGGCAACATCAACCCTGTCGTTGATGATCAGGGGAATTCCTGCAGGCTTGAGTATCTCCTTAAGTTTGCGTGCAAGCTCTATGAATTCTCCTGTTGGTGCATCCTTCTCCCTCAGTTGCACTATTGTTGCACCACCTTTTACCGCTTCTGTTACTACCTCTTCCAAAGAGCGGCCAAGTGACAGCTCCCTGTCTGTTACAAGGTAAAGCGACAAGTCAAAATCTTTTCTCATTGTCTTACTGTTTCTGCAAGTTCTTCTTCTGTTATATTATATAAAGTATCCACAAAGTTTGTAAGGAGCGAGCCAGGGCCTGCAGATTTTGCAGCGGCAATCTCTCCTGCCACACCCATGAGTGCCATTGCGTGGAGCGATGCCTCAAGCAGGTTTGAAGGATTTACTGCTGCAAATGCACCAACCATAGATGATGCGGTGCATCCCATTGCGGTTACATATGGCATCATCGGGGAGCCGTTGCTTATTGTCTCTATCCTCTTGCCGTCGGTTATATAGTCGGTTTCACCGCTTATTACCACTACTGCACCTGTACGCTCCGCAAGCTTTACTGCAGATTCTACAGCGTCGTGCGAGCTGCAGCTGCTGTCAACCCCTTTACTCTTTATATCCGCATTGAGCAGAGCCATTATCTCCGACGCGTTGCCGCGGATAATGTCGGGATGACACTCCTCTATAATTCTCCATGCGGTTTTTGTGCGGTATGCGGTTGCTCCCGCACCCACCGGATCAAGGACAATTACCCCTCCCTGTGCATGTTTTGCCTTTCCTGCAATAACCATGGATTCAACCCATCCGGCGTCCAAGGTTCCAATATTGATTACCAAAGCTCCGGCAATTGTTGCCATATCTGCAACTTCATCTGCTGCATGGGCCATCACTGGTGATGCACCTGCCGCCAGCAATGCATTTGCACTGAAATTCATTGCCACGTAATTGGTAATGTTGTGCACCAATGGGGATTTTTCCCTTACTGCACGGAAATCCTTCTTAAGTTCGTCAAAGTTAATCATTCTTTTTATTTATAAGCGGTTATTGCAACATATGATCCTTTTTGGTACCCTTCGCAAGGCTCTTCCACCTGTTCATGTGAATAGCATGGTGCGGCTGTAAGGGTCTGTGAGAATTCTAGATTCCTGAATCCTGCCTTTTTAAGCAATTCAATTTTTTCGTCAGTGGTACGCCAGTTTGCCTGTTTTACCAGTTCTATAGGATATGGCATATTTGGCCTGCATCCGTCAAGCAACGGATGGTCCCATGTTCCCACAGCAAGTGCAAGATTGTATATCAGTCCATAAGCGCTCTCTTTAGGAACATCTATCACCACTACTTTGCCCCCTTTTCTTAATGAATTGTATGCCTTGCTCAATGCCAGTCCCAAATCCTGCATATAACATGGACATCCGTTAAACAGCACAGTGTCATATTTTTCTGTTCCGTAGTCTGCATCTTCCCCTGTGGCAATTGTTACCTCCATTCCTCTTTTTGTGGCAATTTCTGCCATGGCAGCGGAAGGTTCTATCCCCTGTTTTATAATTATTCCATATTTTTCGGCAATTATTTTCTCAAACAGCCCGCTTCCACAACCGATTGATAGTACATCCCCTGCATCATGCAGACAAGAAGCTACAAGTTTAACTTCGCTTTCCAGCACATTGCTGTTTTCTATAAACCACGAGTCATATTCTGTGGCATAGATGTCAAAACTGTCGTATCCCATAATATTTACAATAAAAAACGCCGTATCCCAATACAGGAATACGGCTATCGTTTAGAAGTTATTGTCTAATATTTCTTTTTACCGTTTCCCTGCGCTGTCATTATACATATCAGGTTCATGGGGTATATTCTCAGCTTTGCAATGTGCTCGGCACCCCCAACAGCATTGCAAATATAAATATTTTTCCTTTTGTTTTCATTTTTATTGTAGTTTTGTGCCGGTTGACTTTTTGTTATGGCAAAGAAGATAGAAAAGACTAATGCTGCCCGGCTTCTGGACAGGGCCGGGATCAGATATAATCTCATCCCTTACGAATTTGATGAGAATGATCTGGCCGCACAGCACGTTGCAGAGAGCCTTGGGCAGGATATTGCCCGTGTGTTCAAGACCCTTGTGCTCCACGGCGACAAGACAGGCCACATAGTTTGTGTTGTGCCGGGCAACTGCGAGGTTGAGTTGAAGGCCCTTGCCAAGGCATCCGGCAACAAGAAGGTGGAGATGATTGCAATGAAGGACTTGCTTCAGGTAACAGGTTATATAAGGGGCGGATGTTCACCTGTCGGGATGAAAAAGAGTTTCCCTACTTACTTCCACTCCACTGCTATGGATTTTGATACAATTTATGTGAGTGCAGGTGTACGTGGGCTCCAGATCGAGATTGCTCCCGGAGAGCTGGTGAAGTTTGTACGCGGTACCCTGGCCTGTGTGGCTGTGGAAAACTGAAAAGATTGCTATCTTTGTAAAAACAATAATCAGATAATATGGAAAAAGAGAGAATAAATTATGAAGTTGTCGTGGGCAATGCCGGCGACATAAGGGCTATTGCCCAGTTTCAGGTAGATATGGCACTTGAGTCTGAAGGTACTGTGCTTGATATTGAGACAGTTCTTCCGGGTGTTACTGCTGCAATGAATGATCCTCAGAAAGGTACATATATTGTTGCCCGTGTAAATGGGGAGCCTATCAGCAGCCTTATGCTTACTCGCGAGTGGAGCGACTGGACAAACCGCTGGTACTGGTGGATACAGAGTGTATTCGTAAAACCTGAATATAGGGGTAAAGGTGCCTACAGGGCAATGTATGAAAGAATTAAGGAGATGGCCAAAGAGAACGGCGTAAACCAGATCCGCCTTTATGTAGACAAGACAAACTACAGGGCTCAGGAGGTTTACAAGAAAGTGGGTATGGATGAGTGCCATTACCTTATGTATGAAGAGGTATTGGGATAACCGTTAAAACTCAGTATATGAAATTGCTTAAAATGTCAGTTGTATGCCTATGTTTTGCATCGCTGTTCTCTTGTAACCAACAACAACCTGCACCAACCCAAACTGATATGAAGTATAAGAATGAAGTTATAGAAAACATGATGACCCGCAGAAGCATCCGCAATTACAAGGAGGGTGCTGTTGCAAGGGAGACCATGGATGAGATCCTCAATTGCGGAATCAACGCTCCAAGCGGAATGAACAGGCAGTCTTGGGAAGTGAGGGTAATTGATAACCCTGAAACAATTGCCAGATTCAAGAGCCTGCTTGTTGCCTCTAACCCGGAAACCAAAGCCGAGGCTGTAGAAGGGTGCTTCAGAGGTGCTCCTACCCTTGTTTTTGTAGCCAATGATCCGTCTTACGACTTTTCTCCTATAGACTGTGGTCTTCTTTCAGAGAATATCATGCTCTCTGCATGGTCACTTGGAGTTGGTTCAGTATGTCTTGGCAGTCCTATCCGTTACCTTGCAAAATCTCCTGAGGCAATCCAGATGCTTGGATTCAGCGAGGGATATGTTCCAATCATATGCATAGGTTTGGGTTACCCTAATGAGTCACCTGATGCAAAACCGAGGGATAAGGCTAAAATCAAATATTTGGATTAAAGATGAAAATTATAAGCGATAAAGTACAGGATGGCGTAAGGATAGTAACCGCAGCCACCGAAGGTGTATGTTCAGTGCAGATAAATCTTGCATTGCAGGGAGATGTTATCCTTGATGCAATGTTCTATGGCGGTTGCAGCGGCAACCTTCAGGGAATTTGCGCATTGTCAAGAGGCGCCAAAATATCTGATGTAAAGGAGCGTCTACAGGGAATCCGTTGCGGCAACAAGGCAACTTCATGTCCCGACCAGTTTGCACAGATGCTTGAAGCATTGATGTAATCTATGTCAATATGAATATGAAGAAGGGCTGCTCAGTTTGAAGCAGCCCTTCTTGTCATTTGTTTCATTTATCTTCTGTACTCCTCTACGAATGTGGTTACAAGGTTGAATATCCTGTCGTAGTTGCGTGTGCTGAAGTGCTCGTAGCAGTCGCGTGGAGAGTGGTAGTATTTGTTGTACTCTCCGTCTGTCTCCATATACATTGCAGGGACACCTTTCAGTGCGAACGGATAGTGGTCTGCATAATCCTCAAGTTCCTGGCGGATGAAGCTCTCATACGGATCTGCACTTCTGCTGCTGATGCTCTCCATAAGCTCAATTCCGCTTACTCCGTTATCTGACGACTGGCATACAATATTGTTTCCGTTATCTCCAATCATGTCAAGCTCTATGAAATACTCAATATTCTCAAGAGGAAGTACCGGATTGTCTGCATAGAAGAAAGATCCCAGAAGGTTGTTCTCCTCCGCATCAAAGAAGATGAACATTACTGAGTATTCAGGTTGGTTTTTCTTGAAATGTCTCATAAGGTTGAGCAGCATTGCTGTTCCCGACGAGTTGTCGCTTGCTCCGTAGAATATCTCGTCTCCGCATACGCCAAGGTGGTCGTAGTGGCAGGAAATGATGAAATGTTTGTCGGGATGCTTGCTGCCCGGAATATATGCAATGATGTTGTGTGCGTCATTGTCAATCATCTCTGCATTTGTCTCTATGTGCACCTTCTTTGCATCTGAAGGGAAAGTTGAATCTGCCATAAATACCGGCATAGGAGTGTTGAAGTGGTTGCGTGACTTGAAGTATGGCAACAGCTCCTCCCCTTTGCAGATAAGTGCCCCTACATTCTGTAGAGGTACAAAATAGGTCTTGTATACCTCTATGCCCGGGAAAGTGTACATTGTCTTGCGGAAGTGGTCCCAGTCAAGTACAACTGCCTTGTCCTTGAACTTGCCGCTGTCCATATATTTGCAGAATGTTTCAGGGTTGAGATGTTTGTTGTCGAGATATACTACATCAAGATCACCCTTGAACGATGGAGAGAACTCCTTTAGTGTGTAGTTTACTGTATTCTGCAATGTAACGCCGTCTACTGTAAGCTCCACTTTTCCCCTCTGTGTGTTCAATGGGAAATTGAAATGCTGAAGATATGCAAGACGGCTTTCGGGAGCACCCTCCCATCTTCTTGCCCCGCAAGGTGTTATGAGACTCTTGAACTCTGGCTGCAGGCTGTGGAGTTCCGGACGCTCCTTCCCTTTCCATGATGATTCAATTGTTTCCTGGGGAACCGGTGCCACACCAATGGCCTCCATCTCTCCCATTATAAATTCTGCGGCTTTTATTGTTCCGTTGTTGTAATTGCTTCTTCCCCAATATTCTGCAGAAGACAACTCTTTTACAATACTGTCATAGTACTCTTTGCCCGGAGCGGGAATGTCCGCTTTGTTGCAGCAACCGTTCATAGCTAGAATGCTCATTGCTCCCAAAATGATTTTTTTCATAGGTGTTTGTTTTTGTCAAGTACAAATTTAACCAAAAATTCTGTAACTTTACCTTATATATAACTATGTGATTATGGGTTACCGGAAATTTGACACCTGTTTCTTTGAGCGTTATGCACAGCTTACCCTTGAGACTCTCCTTGGTAGCGGTTATGCCGGCCTTGAGAACAAGGACAGACCGGATCTCCAACGTGCGGACGGCACTTTGGGCATTGAGGTGACCCGTGCAATGGAGCCCGACAAGTACAACGCAAACCAGTTGCTTAAGGAGCTAGCAGGTATGCAGATTCACGAGTCGCACAGGGAAGATATGCAGAGCATTGTAGACAGCGGTTACGGATACGGTCTTCCAGGGCTCAATTTTACCGGTTACAAGGAGCATGAGTACTGGTCTCTGGCCCTTCCTCTGCAGCGTATTCTAAAAAGCAAGGTAGAAAAGGTTGCCAAAGGATTCTATGGCAATTTCAAGGAATTCGGATTATATGTCTTCTGCAGGGATCTGCTCAACCTTTCGCAGGTAGAGGCAGCGGTGCTGTATGTTTTGAACCTGCAGGATAACCTTGACATAAGGTTCAACACCCTTTATCTCTCTCAGACAGATACACTTTATGTGTGCAATCTGCACGACAATCTCTTTTATGAAGGGATAAACTCCCGCATAGATGTCCATTCCATTCCCGACAATCTACGCAGGGAGTTCTTCTTCAAGTCTCTAGGATACTAAAAATTCTCCTTTATCCCGCAGTTGCACTCCTTTAGGGTTGCAACGCATTTTTCTATGTTGTTTGGAAGTATCACCACATTTGCACTGTCGTTTTCAGAGAATGCATACATGTACTCAATGAAAATGTCATTCTTTGCAAGCTGTTCCAATACTCCCGACAATGCACCTGCCTCATTTGGGCAACTGATGCACACAACCTCCGTTACAGTAACGGCAAAACTGTTGCTGCGCAACACCTCCACTGCCTTGTCAACATCTGAAACAATAAGTCGGAGAATGCCGAAGTCCGATGTCTCGGCCATACTGAATGCCATCATGTTTATACCAGCCTTGCCCAAAGTCTTTGCAAGTTCGTTGATCCTTCCGGTCTTGTTCTCAAGAAAAACTGATAACTGTTTCATAATATTGTCATTTATAGAGATCGTTTGTCTATTACGTGTTTGCTCTTTCCCTGGCTCCTCTCAATGCTGCCCGGCTCCATAAGCTTGATCTCGGCACCAATTGAAAGGACACTCTTTATCTTGTCTGAAAGGCGTTTCTTCATTGCAAGCATGCTTCCCATGTCCCCGCTGAAGAAATCCCTTCTCACCTCCACCTGAATCTGCAGTGTATCAAGGTTGTTTATCCTGTCTACAACGAGCATATACTGAGGCTCAATCTCAGGCATTTCAAGGATTACGCTCTCAACCTGTGACGGGAATACATTTATTCCGCGGATAATGAGCATATCGTCGCTTCTGCCCATTATGCGGCCCATCCTTACGGTTTTTCTTCCGCACTCACACTCCCCGTCCATAAGGGTGCAAAGG
Organism: Bacteroidales bacterium; assembly: GCA_017380095.1. Lineage (GTDB taxonomy): Bacteria > Bacteroidota > Bacteroidia > Bacteroidales > UBA932 > Egerieousia. Next base: position 9,474 of record JAFOER010000038.1, on the reverse strand, counting down.
TCTTTTGTACGGTAACGCAATACCGGCATACCCTCTTTGGTAAGGGTTGTAAATACAAGTTCACCCTGCTGGCCGTATGGAAGCTGCTCAAGTGTTTCAGGATTTATGATCTCCGGATAGTAGTGGTCCTCGCAGATATGTGAACCGTTCTGCTTGCAGCATTCATAAGATACACCGGGGCCTACAATCTCGCTCAATCCGTAAATGTTGTACCCTTTGAGGCCAAGACGCTCCTCAATCTCTTTGCGCATATTCTCTGTCCATGGCTCTGCTCCAAAAGCTCCAACCCTCAGGCTGATGTCATCCTTGCCCAGTCCCATTTTCTCCAGTGTCTCTGCAAGATAAAGTGCATAGGAAGGGGTGCAGGCAATACCTGTTATCTTAAGGTCCCTCAAAAGGCGAACATGTTTCTCGGTATTTCCGGTAGAGGTAGGGATTACGGTAGCACCAATGTTCTCAACGCCGTAATGTACACCCAATCCGCCTGTAAACAGGCCGTAGCCGTAACTTACAGAGAATGTATCCTCCCTCTTTACTCCGTATGCTGTAAGGGCACGGGCCATTGCCTCCTGCCATACCGCAATGTCTTTGCGTGTGTATCCCACTATGGTAGGATTTCCTGTTGTGCCGCTGGATGCATGAACACGTACAATCTCAGACTGCGGTGCCGCCTGCAGGCCGTACGGATAATTGTCCCTCAAATCCTGCTTGGTGGTAAACGGAAGTTTTACAATATCGTCTATGCTCCTTATGTCGTCGGGAGCAATATCCATCTGCTGCATCTTGTTCCTGTAGAAAGGGACATTGTGGTAAACATAAGAGACAAGTTTCTGAAGTCTCCTTCCCTGCAGTGCATGCATCTCATCCCTGCTCATGCACTCTTTGCTCGGATTCCAAATCATGATGTAAAATATTTATTCTGTTACAGGATGGTCTTCCCTGAAGGCTTTCATCCTCTCTTCCAATACCGGGTACAATTCCTCTTTCATTCTGGAGGTGCATGCCCTTATACCCTGTTGTCCGCTTCCGGTAGTTGAAAGCGATATGCTGCTCACTCCATAATACAGAAGTTCTTTTAGAAGTTCACCCCCACTCATTTTGCTGTATCCGAGGGTAAAGAAAAATCCGTCTCCCACCTCCTGGGTAACATCCCTGTCGTAGATGATGTGAAATCCGTTCTCCTTAAAGATCTTCTTCATCCTGGAAGCCCTTACGGCATACTCCCTTGTATCCTCCACAAAGTTGATTTTTCCCTCTGTGGCACCCTTGAGCATTGCGGCGTAGGCATATTGTGTTGAATATGTGCATCCCGACGTAATCATATACATGATTGATGCAATGAGTGTCTGCCCGAACACGCCTGAATCGTTGTATCTCTGTGCAAGGGCAGGGAACTGCCTCTCAAAAAGCTTGTCGCTTATGCAGGTGATTGCAATTCTCTGGCCTGCATAGCTGAAAATTTTGGATGCGGAGAGCATCAGTATGTAATTGTCTGTATATCTGGCAACAGTTGGAGGGTATGGCGGCTCGTATGGATGTCCCATATCCTTCCTGTAGTCCATACAGAAATATGCAAGGTCTTCCAGAACAATTGTATCGTATTTTGTTGCAAGCTCTCCTATGATTGCAAGCTCGCTCTCCTCCAGGCAAATCCATGCCGGATTGTTGGGGTTGGAGTATACTATTGCTGCAATGTCACCCTGCGAAAGTTCACCCTCAAGTTTCTCCCTGAGGGCCTCTCCCCTGTAACTGTAAATGTCAAACTCCCTCCATTGTACACCTATAATTTTCAGCTGCACTTTCTGTATAGGGAATCCCGGATCTATGAACAGTATCTTGTCCTTGCCCGGTGTTCTCTGGGTACAGGCAATGAATGAACTGAATGAGCCCATTACGCTTCCTACTGTAGGAACACAAGAACGTGGAGAAATTTCAAGGTCCATAAAGGCCTTTATGAATTCAGAGGCTGCACTCTTGAGTTCGGGTATTCCTGCCGCTGCAGGGTATTGTGAGCCTATTCCGCTCTCAAGGGCCTCTATCTCTGCCTTAACCCCTTCTCTGTTAACAGGAAGACCAGGTGAACCCTGGTCCATACGTATAAAAGGTATTCCTGTCTCTTTTTCCAAGTATTGTGCTACCAGAAGAATTTCACCTATGGTAGCCTGGGACAAGTTGGCTATTTTCAAATCCTTTACCGCTTTCCCAACCAACTCTTCACTGAATATTTTCATCCTTTCCTCAATCTTTATTTTACGGCATTCAATCCATAGTCAAATGCCTGTATGTTCATCTCTACAATCTTTTCTCCTTTGGATTCAAAAATCCTCTTTATGCTCTCCCTCAGTTGCTCCGGGGTGAGTATCTCTATATATTTTGCTGCCATTCCAAGAAGGATGACATTTGCACTTTTAGGCATGTTTATCTCTGCTGCCATACTTTCAATAGGGAGCGAAACGGCATTTGGAAGGTTTTCAAGTTCCTGTTCCACCATCTCCTCTGCAGGATAATTTGGAATGTTCCTGAACGGATGTGATGATGTTACCACCATGCCGTCCTTGTGCATGAATTCCTTATATCTCAAAGCCTCCATCGGCTCCATTGATATTATGAGGTCTGCAGTTCCCTCTTTTATAAGGTCTGAGTATATTGTTTCTGTAGATAGCCTGAGGTTGGACTGTACATCTCCTCCCCTCTGGCTCATTCCGTGTACCTCTGCCTGTTTGAGGCTCAAACCTGCTACAGCGGCAGCATCTCCAATTATTGTTGCAATTGTAAGGATTCCCTGACCACCTACTCCTGCCAGAATTATATCTTTCTTCATTGTTGTTCTGCCCTTTTTTTACGTAGTTTCCTGTTGAGTGTCTGTATACACTCCCTGCGAGGTATAATTACAGAAACACCATTGTATTCAAGCTCTTCCCTTATTATGTGGGTAATCTCCTCCATGTTCCTGGCTATTGGAACAACAACCCTCACATGTTCCGGTGCTACACCAAGGGCAACGCAGATTGCCTCAAATTTGCTGGTTCCTGCAGAATCCTGTCCTCCTGTCATTGCAGTTGTAAGGTTGTCGGAGATGACTACTGTAATGTTTGCATTGTCGTTAACTGCATCAAGAAGACCTGTCATTCCGGAGTGGGTGAAAGTTGAGTCACCTATCACTGCTACAGCCGGGTATACTCCCGCATCTGCAGCACCTTTTGCCATTGTTATGGATGCTCCCATATCCACGCAGCTGTCAATTGCACGGAATGGAGGCAATGCTCCAAGTGTGTAGCATCCTATGTCTCCGAATACCCTTGCATCCTTGTACTCTGCAAGAATCCTGTTGAGTGCATCGTATACATCCCTGTGTCCGCAACCCTGGCAAAGTGCAGGCGGGCGAGGCATTACATTCTCCGGCTTCCTGAAAGCTTTTGGAACCACAATTCCCATTGCTGCACCCACGTTGTCGGGAGTAAGTTCACCTGTTCTTGGAAGGTCTCCGGTGAGACGCCCTTTTACGGTGTATCCGCTGCCCAGAACCCCTTTAACCAGGTTCTCAACAAACGGCTGGCCGTCTTCTGCAACAAGTATGCTGCTGCATTTGCCTGCAAACTCCCTGAGCTTTTCCTCAGGTACCGGATATTGTGATATTTTTAAAACAGGAGTTGAAGGGTCATTTTCCATCACGTAGTTGTATGCTATACCGCACGCAACCACACCTGTTTCCGCTTTCTCCAGATTTGGATACTGATTGTATGGAGAGTTCTCCGACCTTAGAACAAGATCATCCTGTTTCTGTACAAGTGCCGCATATTGTCTCTTTGCATTTCCCGGAAGAAGTACCCAATGGGTGCGCTCGTTGTCTGGATTAAGAATGTTCTGCCCAACAGGTTCCGATACCTCCACACCTGCACGGGAGTGTGCAAGACGGGTAACAACTCTTAGCAGTACAGGCAGTTTTACCTGCTCTGAGAGTTCAAATGCATATTTCATCATCCCATATGCCTCCTGCTGGTTTGAAGGTTCCAGCATTGGGATCATTGCAAACTGGCCATAGAAACGGGAATCCTGCTCGTTCTGGGACGAGTGCATTGAAGGGTCATCTGCAGCTACAACAACAAGGCCACCGTTCACGCCGGTTATTCCGGAGTTTACGAATGCGTCTGCTGCAACATTCATTCCCACGTGCTTCATGCAAACAAGTGCCCTTTTGCCTGCATAGGACATTCCAAGGGCAGCTTCCATTGCTGTCTTCTCATTTGTGCACCATCTGCTGCGCACCTGTGGCGCGTGTGCCTGTATAAATTCTGTTATCTCTGTAGATGGGGTTCCGGGGTATGCATACACTCCGCTGATGCCGGCGTGTACAGCCCCTAAAGCAATCGCCTCATCTCCCAGAAGGAGTCTTCTCTCTGCCATTATCTATTTCTCAGCAATTAAATCGTTATAGTCTTCCATTGAACGTACAATCACATCCTTTGCAACCTCAGGACCGTAGATAGAGATGAACTGCATACGGCTGGTGTGCTCTCCAGGAATGTCCTTGTATGTGCTGAAGTAGTGGATAAGACGGCGGATAATGTCCATAGGAACCTGGTCTATGTCTGTCATATGGCCATATACTGCGTCACTTCTAAGTACTGCAATGATCTTGTCGTCTGCCTGGTTGTGGTCCAAAAGTCTCAAACCGCCGATAGGTCTTGCATTTACGAGGATATCACCGTGTGTTACATCCTTCTCTGTAAGCACGCAGATATCAAGAGGGTCGCCGTCACCGTCAACATCTGTACGAACAAGAGCCTTGTTTGTAAGCTCCGCCATTTTTGGTCCGCAATATGTTTTTGGAAGGAAACCGTAAAGTGAAGGTACTATGTTTGAGAATTTCTGAGGACGGTCCAATGTGAGGTAACCAGATTCCTTGTCCACCTCATATTTTACTGAATCTGTTGGCACTATCTCAATGAATGCCCTTACTGCATCCGGAAAATCTGCGCCCTGGCTGATTCCATGCCAAGGGTGTGCTTTATGACTTTTAGTATTCATCGTTAGGTTAATTTTAATGAACAAATTTAGTAAATATTGTGGTACGTTGTAATTATTTTTTGCATTTCTTGAAAATCAAATTTACATTTACATCGCATTTGAGACTTAGGATTTATAACCAATTTAAATAAACATTACTATGAAAAGAGTTGTAATTTTGCTGTTTGCTCTTTTATTATTGGCAAATTCAGCTGCTTATTCCCAGACTTGCCTTCCGGAGGATGTTGCATACAAGATTAAGAATGAAGGCTTTGCAAAATCTAAAGTTGAGTCTTTGGCTCAGTTCATGACAGATGATATGGGCCCCAGGCTTGCTGCTTCACAATTGAAAATGAGGGCAGAACAAATGATGGTGGAGAAACTTCAGGAGATGGGTTTTTCCAACGTTAAAATAGAGTTTGCTTATGATTTTCCTAAAGGCGGTTGGGACAACAAAATGAATTATGTTGCAATGACAGCCCCTTACTACTGCAGTTTTGCAGCTAATCCAAAAGCGTGGAGCGGAAGCACCCAGGGTCTTGTAAAAGGTGAGTGTATTGTCCTTGATCCCAAAAATCTTGAGGAAGTACAGGCATTGAAAGGCAAACTTGCCGGCAAGATTGTCCTTATGCCTTCTACCCAGACATATGAAATCAAATTCACCCCTCTTGCTTCCCGATATACAGATGAGCAGCTTGAGGCTATGGAGCAGGATTCACGTGCATCCGTTCAGGGCGGCCGCAGAGGTTCATATAACTACAACCCTTCTGCAAGGGAGTTGCAGAGTGCAATCAATAACCTTATAAAGGAGGAGAAACCACTTGCTGTAGTTAGCGGCGGCGGTTCATTTAATGTTCCAAGCTCACGCGGTGTACAGTACATGGTTGGAGAGCCTGAGCCTGTAGCAGAGGTTATCCTACCCCTTGAGGACCATGCCCGTATGGTAAGAATGGTGAAGAAAGGTGAGAAAGTTGAGATGGAACTCAATATCAAGAACGAGTTTACAGACAATCAGAAGATCAATAATGTAATTGCTGAAATTCCTGGTACTGACCCTAAACTTAAGGATGAGGTTGTACTTATTGGTGCCCATTTTGATTCTTGGCACGGCGGTACAGGTGCTGCAGACAATGCATCAGGTTGTATTGTAATGGCTGAGGCTCTACGTATCATTAAAGAGAGCGGTATCCAGCCAAAACGTACCATCCGTCTTGCTTTGTGGGGCGGTGAAGAGCAGGGCTTGTATGGTTCAAGAGGTTATGCAAACTCTTACCTTTACGATTCACAGAAGAAGAAAGCTTTGAAAGGCTATGAGAACTTTGTCCTTTATTTGAATATGGATAATGGTTCAGGCCGTTTCCGCGGCATTTATCTTGAGGAGAACGATATGGCTGTACCATTCTTCCAGGCTTGGATGAAGCCAATTGAATCACTTGGATTTACAACACTTACTCTTAGAAGGACCAGCAGTACCGACCACGTTACTTTCAACAGATTGGGCTTGCCTGCCTACCAGTTCATCCAGGATCCTCTTGAGTATGGCCGTACATACCACACTGTAATGGACACTTACGAGAGACTTTCATTGCAGGATCTTAAAATTGATGCGGTAATAGCTGCCTGGTTGGCACTGAATGCTGCAATGGATGATTCAAGAATCCCTGTAAAACCGGGTTACCCTGAGTCTCTTGCAAAACAGCAGAGCAGAAGATAAAACTGAAAAAAGATAAAACATAAAAAGGTGTCCGGATTGGACACCTTTTTTCATTCATATGTTTACTCTTCTATATCGCTGCTTGTCCTGCGTATGTGGATGAAGGCCTCTGCCCTCTTGCAGTTGTGCTCCATACCTCTGAATATTTCCATCTGTCCGTGTGAACTGTCGTACCAATCTTCAGGATTCTGGCATTTGTGGCAATATGTTGCCTTTTTCTTCACATCTGCAAATTCTGTAATGTCAACCCAGTCTGTAGGGTGGAAAATCATGCTCTGTACACCGCTCATAACCTCATAGTAATAAAGGTCAAATCCGTATTTGAGCTGTCTCCAGGCATCATATGTAAGGATTGAACAGATTCTGTGGTCGCGGTGCGAGTCTATTGGCCAATGAGTGAATACAATCTGCGGATTCTCCTTCTCAATCACCTCCTTCATCTCTGCATAGCGCTCTTTGTTCACCTCAGAGCTGCCGTCAATCTGTGTAAGGAATATAGGCCTTACACCAAACACTTCACAAGCCTCCCTTGCCTCTTTCATCCTTGTTGCGGAAGACTGCTCGTGGCTCCATCCCGGAACTCCTGCCTCGCCTCTGGTCATGTAAACAACAACAACCTCATATCCGGCCTTCTTCAGCACCATAATTGTACCGCCGCATCCTGTTTCTGGATCGTCGGGATGGGCACCAATGATCATTGCCTTCTTCCCTTTTCCGGGTGTGCCGGCAATATTGTTTGAATTCAAGGAGCTTCCAGCAAAAGCATCAGTTCCCAATACTGCAGAACCTGCCAGTGCAGTTCCTGTAAGTTTCAGCATTTTACGTCTGTCCATAGTATAATGTGTTTTTAAGTCCAATGTTAATCTCTACAAATTTACTATTTTTGCTAAAAATTATCCAGAGATTATGAAAAACTTTCTTTCAATGGCGGTATTTGCTGGATTGCTTATAGGTATTGCAGGTCTTGTTTATCTTCGTGTGGGCGGTCTGCCCGGTGCTATCCTGTTTGCATTCGGACTCCTGTGTGTATGCATGTGCGGTGCGCAGTTATATACCGGAAAATCAGGATTCCTGCCATATAAAGAATTCCCCAAACTCGTGATAATGATCCTCGCAAATGCAGCAGGTTGCCTTCTTGCTGCCTGCATTGCAAAATATGTTTCAAATGATGCAGTAACAGCAAACCTTGCAAATATCCTCTCTTCCCGACAATCTGCCTCATGGCACTCGTTGCTTGTAACCTCGTCGGGAACAGGAATGATAATGACCTTGGCAGTGTACGGTGCCAGACAGAAACATTACCTTCCAATTTTGTTCGGTGTACCTGTATTCATCATGTGCGGATTGCCCCACTGCGTTGCAGATGCTTTCTATTATGCACTCGCTGCCCTTCAGGGCAACTGGGGATGGTGGATCCTTGGCGCCTGGTTCTGGGCCATTGTTGGAAACTACATCGGATGCAACCTGCCCCGTATCTTCATGGGAGACAAATTTGAAGCATAGTCCCCTTCCCGACAAATAACACCTTCCTTTTTTATACACATTCCCTGCGTGAACCAAGTACCTCCCTTACCGTCTCATCAGGGAAATCACACAGGGTACTTGTTCCCTCCTGTTGTGCCATCCAATTGCTGCCAGGAAGATGATGGGAGACTACTGCATATATTGTTACGGTATCATATTCGGTCTCATATGTGACAACAATCTCTTCATCAAGGTTACGGATCCCCTCAGAATTTTGCTATTCCAATTAAAATCTCATAAATTTACTCCGATAATTCGGGCTTTGAAAGCCTGATTGCATCATTCCACAAAAGGAGTTATAGTATGGCGACGATCATAAGAAAAGAAGAACGCGATTTCCAGCCGCATCCCGGAAGGATGGACGGCTGGCGTCTGATGACGGATATGTCTCGGCAGAAACGGGGACTGAATCCGCAGTACTTAAACTTTGATATGCGGGAATTGCCACCGCATCAATACAATGCGGCGTATCACTTCCACCGTTTTGCCGAGGAACTATTCCTGATGCTGACGGGCAGTGCCATGCTCCGAACACCAGAAGGTTTAACAGAAGTACATCCTGGCGATATGCTTTTCTTCGAAGCTGGGGAGACAGGCGCTCACCAGCTTTACAATCATACCGATGAGCCTTGCACCTATCTGGATCTGCGCTCTTTTATTGGCCACGATGTCTGCGAGTACCCCGATTCCGGAAAACTGATCCTGATTCCAACAACTGAGACCTTCTGCAAAGACGAACAGCACGCTTACTTCGAAGGGGAAGATGGGGTGGATACCATCTGGAATAAACTAAGTGGACGATAGTGGCAATTTTTTTGGGATACCGATAAATCGAAATTTTATGGTCACTTATTTTGATGCATGTGAGATTCTTGAAATGCTGTCTGAAGCATCTGTAAAGGTGTTTCTGGACGGCGGCTGGGGTGTCGATGCACTTATAGGCAGGGAAACAAGAACACATAACGACATCGATCTGTTCGTAGAGAAGAAAGACTTCAGTAAGGCCATATCCGTGATTACCTGGAAGGGATACAGAGAAGTTGTAATGGACTATACGACCGACAGCCATACTGTCTGGAAAGATGACAACGGAAGAATAATCGATCTACATAGTTTCGAATATGTTGAAGATGGAATCCTATATGACGGATACATTTTTCCAAGCGAAACTTTCTCAGGTAAAGGAAATATCGGAAATATTGAGGTAACATGCTTCTTCCGTGTGTATA
>JAFOER010000037.1 GCA_017380095.1 Bacteroidales bacterium | reverse complement strand
CCAACTGCGCTGCTTCCATCCTTCCCCTTTACTCTTACCGTAATTACCTCTCCCGCATAATCCACCTCATCCAATTTTGCAAAATTACCCTTCCTTTCCAACAAAGTAGTGCTGTTATAGCTTCCCGATATCTCCTCCAGCTCATCCGCATGGTAAACAGAGACACTCAACCGCATAACCCCGCTGCCGTTATTCCTTATTTTTACAGGAACAGCACCTTTCTCCTGTGCACCAACCTCAACACTTGCCTGTGAAGAATTATGGCCCGGTAGGGCAACCTCTTTACCCCTGCCTTTACCTGCAATTACACCATCCTTAACCTTGGCAGTACCCAAAGTATTGAAAACTGAAATGATCTTGCCGTTGAACTCCCCTTCCGAATCACCCCCATAGCGTTTGGTAAAGGACACAACGGAATAGTTTCCTGTTGCAAAACTTGCAGGAATCCTGAACTTGCCACACCCCCTGCCATTTATGAGGGCAACTTTTGAAGTCCCCGCAATTCCATCTTTTGAAACAAACTGCAGATAGGCAACATCACTCAAATTTGAATGGTTCCCCCCGTCTCCATAAAGACAATGTACAGAATACCACACATCCTCACCTGCCACATAAACATCCTTGTCTGTAGAGACATATACACGCTCCTGTGCCATCACAGAAAAGGTTGACACCAAAACAACACCTATAAAGATCAAATAATTTCTCATGATTTCAACATTTTATCATTATCTGGGCCAGAAATCCGGTTTGGTACTGTTGGAAAACACACGACAGTCCGTACATCTCTCCAATGCCCAATAAGCCCGTGTAACATCATAACTGCCATTTTCCAATTCAGGATACCTTACAGGTCTATATCCCATATTGTAATATGAATTCCAAAGACCATTTTTCTCTCTATCAGTCGGCTTCCACCTGTTAACCATTACTGTAGCACAGTCAGTAGAGAAAATACTCTCAGACAGCCAATCAACAAATTCCCTTTTTTCAGTCATTGTTGTTACATTGATATACCCAATCACAATTTCTTCCGGTACAGTCTTGCTTTCTATATTACCCCTCACTTCACTCGGCTGAGGTCCAAAAAGGCCCCCGGTACTGGTAGTGTTATTCTTTATGTTCTCCCAGTACATATAAGCCTCCTTATCCAAAGCTGTCTGCCTTACCAATATTGAATATAATCTCATGAGCTTTGTATCTGTCTTGGGAATCTCATTTATCACCGACTTGTATATCACGTTCTCTGAAAGTTTTTCAGTGTTGGCTATATGTGTACCAACTGATACAGACTCACTGAAACAATAGTGTCTTTCATCAATCTCTGTCAGATCAAGTTCCCTCATAATCTGAGTTTTCATATCATACACCAATTCTGACGGGTGCACGGCATCGCTCTCCCAATTCTCCGAATAGCTCCATTTACAATAAAGCTTGCTCTTCTGCTCTTCATTATGGGTTGTAACTTCAATCCTGGCATAACTTCTGTCCGCAGCAACGGAATACGTGATGCTGTCAATTGGAGGCGACACCAGCACACTCTTGAACTGAGAAACATACTCTCCCCTCCCAGGAATGGAAACACACAATCTGTACTTGCCATCCATATCAAGATTGCGGGTATCTATTTCAAACTCATTCAACTTTTCCTCCTTCATAATTCCCCCCATCATCTCCCCTTCACCACTTTCAACCCATACAGTAGCCCCAAGAGGTACAGCCGCCTCATCCGCTACAAGTGACTGGGTAAGCCCCACCTTCACACGTGTAATGCCACCTGCAATTATATCACCGTCTATAACCACCAAAGGTTTGTCAAGACCCTGGATATCTTCATCTTCCGGCTCATAATCATACACACAACCGGCCATTGCAACTGAAAGCAGCATTATTGCCCATATCATAAATATTTTCCCTTTCATTGTGCAGCCCTCCTAAAATTTAAAATTGAAATTCACATAAGGGATTGGTGCTCCAAAAATGCAGAGCTTGTGTCCCTTTATCTTCCCCTCACTGTCGGTATCAAAATAAATTGAATACACATTCTTTCTTCCGGTGAGGTTATAAACACCTACAGTAAAAGAAAAATGGGTAAATGCATTTATCTTGTGGGTAGGCTCAAAATTCATGGAGGCATCAATCCTGAAGTAGTCCGGTATCCTGTGTCCGTTCCTTGCAGAGTAATACAGCTTGTATCCTCCGTCATACTCATATTTGGCTACCGGAATGGTTATTGCCCTTCCAGTAGAGTAATCCCCGTTAACAGAGAGGCTTATCCTTTGGGTAAACTTGTAGTTGGCTACAAGTTTCACATCGTGCGGCTTGTCGTAGGATGCATCATACCATTTTCCTCCGTTTATAGCCATATCGCCCCTGTCACCATCTTCCCTCAACCTGGTTCTTGACCATGTATATGCAAACCATCCGTTCAGCTTGCCCAAAGGTTTCTTTAGCATAAGTTCCACACCATAGGCCTTTCCTTGGGTCTCAACCACATCCTCTGCAAGGTTGCGGTTCATCAACAGCACTGCACCGCTCTTGTAGTCGAGATAATTCTCCATTGTCTTGTAGTATCCTTCCAATGATGCTTCAACCTTGTTCTGGAACAGGTTGGCATACAGTCCGCCTGCTGCCTGCCATCCCAACTGCGGCTTTATATCCTTGTCGCTGAGTTTCCAGATATCTGTAGGGGACATTGCCGTTGTATTGGAAAGCATATGCACATACTGGGTAAGGCTGTTGAACCCTGCCTTGAATGAGACATCCGGGCTCAACATTACCCTTCCGCTCACCCTTATCTCCGGGTTGCTGTAAGTTTTCCCGTCGTTCTTCATGGCAGAATACCTCAACCCGTAATCAACAAAGAATCTGTCTCCGATTGTCCAGCTGTGGCTCAGATACGCAGCTCCCTCCAAAGCATTTTCCGTTGGAAGAATGTCGGGAACAACAAGGGACTCATTGCCATACGGAAGATAACTGCCCGGTGAAAGGTCATATCTTATTGCATCAACGCCATAGGTAAGGGTATGCTTCTCTCCAAGTACCGACTTGAATTTGAGCTTGCCGTACCCCTGTCTTATCTTGAACGACATCTCATATGAGTTTACCGGATTGTATTTGTCATAGGTGGCATAACTGTAAATGTCATATCCTGCGGAGAGTTCCAGCTTGTGTTTTTCATGGAAATTGTACCTCCATTTGAGTGAGGCATTGCCGTTGCTGTAACTGTAGCTGGTATCCACGCTGAACCTGAAACCGTCCTGGGACCAATATCCGTTAAGGTGGAGTGTACTCTTCTCATTGAACCTGTGTGTTACACCGGCAGTAATATCATAGAATGAAGCGGTACCGTTATTGTACTCACTCCCCTCCGGAAGAAGATTGAGCAGCCAGTCGGAATAGGTAGACCTGGCTCCAACTATAAAGGATGTATTCTTGCTTACAGGCCCCTCAACATGTGCTCTGGCAGAGAGCAGGCCCAGGCCCAAAGAGCCGGTTATCTTCCTGTTGTTGCCCTCGCGGCTGTTCACATCCAGCACGGACGATATTCTGCCTCCATATTCCACCGGGATGGAACTCTTGTAAAGTTCTATATCATTCACTATATCAGGATTGAATCCCGAGAACATTCCAAACAGATGTGACGGATTGTACACCGTGCCTCCGTTGAACAGCACCAGGTTCTGGTCCGTTGCTCCTCCACGCACATTGAAACCTCCGCCGGCCTCACCTACCGATTTTACACCCGGAAGGGTAAGGATTATCTTAACCACATCTGCCTCTCCAAACACTACGGGAACATTCTTCACCTTATCCATCCTCACCTTCTCTATTCCTATCTCGTTGTTGCGCACCTTATTGAAATTTTCTGCAGAAACTACAACACCGGTAAGGGCATATACCTTTTCTGTTACGGTTATGTCCAATGTACCGTCGTTATACACCTGCAGGTGCACTTTGGCATCCTCAAGAGAGTAGCCGCTCACCTCCAGCGTACTCTCTCCCACAGGGAGGAGTATCTTATAGAATCCTGCGGCATCAGACTGCGCATAGATATTGGTTTTTGGATTTACAATTGACACTCCTGTCACAGGCTCCCCTGTCCTGGAATCCCTTACATAACCGCTCAGGTAGGCTCTGCCGCCCTTCTTTATGTTTGTCTTGTCTCCTATCTGGTAAACCTTATTCTGTGACAGGGCCTGTATCCGGTCATCTCCAGGCAAAGCCATATATTCAGGCTGGGAAGTATCCTTTTTCTCCTTCTCCAGCACAAACCACCCTGTTGGAAGCAGATCCTTTATTTCTGCCCCCTTCAATACAAATACCAGTCCTTCTGCACGGCTGATGACATATCCGTTTTCCTGCAACAAGCCTGTAATCTCCTCCACAACCCTGCTGCTGCCGGCATTCACTGTAAATGTGAGATTTCCGGTGACATCCCTGTTATAGTATATCTTTTCGGGGGTACGCTGTTGCATTATGGCAATAAGGGAGTCCAGCCCAATATTCCTGTGTATGCCAGTGCCCTGGGCAAATGCCGCCACAGCAAACAATAGTGCCAATATGGTAAAGCCGCTTTTTTTCATGATCAGTGTTTTTGCTCAACTAAAGACATAATGGATACAAGCATATCATCCTTTTCCCCTCCTTTCCCTTTATGCTCCTTTATGTATTTTTTTATATCTCCTTTTCTCTCTTTGTATATACCTGCCAGATCCTTTTCACCCCTTATAACCGTAACCTTTTCCCCTCTGGCCAACCAATATCTCGTGCGAGTTGTAAACACCTTCACCGGAACATGTGTAGCAAAGTCAACGCGCTCAGTTACATTTTTATATATCTGCTTGAGCAACATGTCTTTTCCCTTGTACAACACCTGGTAATACCCCTCCGGCAGCCCCTTTATCTTCCTCTCCCCAAACAGGGCAGTACAATTCCTCTTCCCGATAGTAAAATCACCTACAAGGCTCCTCTTGAGTGACATATTCTCACCGCTGTTGCCAATCCGCACCTGCAGTTCATTCCTGTGGGCATTGAGGTTCATTGTAAGACCATAATACCACTTGCCGTTGAACTCCAGATCTCCGGTCTCAAACTCATCGGACCATGCATAGACTGTCCCATCCAACCGGTAATTGTATTTCTCTGCCAGTTCTCCCCTGAAAACCGGAATTTCATTTCCTGCAACTGACTTGTAATCATACTTTTCCTGGCCGTAGCAAAGCAGCGGCATTCCCAGGAAAACCAACGGTATCAACAATTTTGCAATATTGTACATATATCAAAATTTAAGTCTTTATCTTGGCCAGAAATCAGGTCTGGTACTGTTGGAGTAACTGCGGCAATCCAAACACTTTGTTTTACTCCAATATATACCTACATCCTCCATCCTAAATGCCGGCCTGAAATCTTGTTTATAGTAATAGTAATTATCCAAAACCATCAGGTACTTACAGTCAGTTTTAAAAAATTTGACATCTTTCCAGTCTATAAATTTTCTCATACTGCTTGTTGTAGATACACTTATGTACCCGATAACTACTTCGGAAGGATTTGTCGTTGAAGAAATGTTGCCTTTAAGTTCTGATGGCTGTGCCGAAAAAATTCCACCCGTCTCTCCCATATTCCTTTTTAGCACTTCCCAATACTGATAAGCATTCTTATCCAACACCTTTTGTGTAACATTTACACAATACAGCCCTTTAACCCGCGTATCAGTGTTGGGTATCTGTATAAGGTTATGCTTGAATATAAGATTCTCGGCCAATTTTTCAGTACTGGCAATACTCACCTTGTTTGATATGGCCTCACTGAAACAATATACTCTTTCGTTTATTTCCTGCGGTGTAAGATTTCTGAAATAATTGTTTGAGGGATTATATTCCAAATCCGGGACAAACACCGCATCACTCTCCCAGTTCTCACTGTAGCTCCATTTACAATACAGTTTCTCTGTCTGCGCATTATGCGTTGTAACCTCAATGTTTGCATAAGAGCTGTCGGGAGAAATGGACCAGGTTATTTCATCTATGGGTGGAGATATCATCACTCTTCCGTACTCCGAGACATATTCGCCTCGGCCAGGTATGGAAACAACAAGGCGGTACCTGTCATCCAAATCAAGATTCTCCGTATTTACCTCAAAGCTGTTTGCCGTATCCTCCTGTTGTCTGCCGGCATACACTACCCCGTTTTCACTCTCTACCCACACTGCTGTTCCCAACGGAATTTCATCAATGCTCCCGGATGTAAGGGGCTCCGTAAAGGAAACCTTCACCCTGGTAATGCCTCCTGCCAATATATCCCCGTCTATAACCACAAGGGCATCATCAAGCCCCTGGATTGTGGAATCCTTGGGCTCATAATCATACACGCAGGAACACAAAAGCATCAAAACGGATATGTACAGAGATATTCTACCCATAATAAACGAGTGATCATTATGCAATTGACCCCATAAAATTAAAAAATTATACTGAAATTTTATAATTTACCCACACCGGCATTACAAAAACCAGGGCCAGCAAGGAGAAAACCAGGCCGCTTATTGTGCCAACTGCAAAAGCAAACCAGAACACTTCATCAGGGCCGTCCACAAGGAACGGAATGAGGCCAAGCACAGTTGAGACCACAGTAAGGGAGATTGGTACAATCTTGTTGTTGAAAGCCCGGATGTAGAGTTGCAGCGGGGGTTTCTTCCCGACAAATGAATCAACTGAACCGGCAGCATTCCCCACTGCAATTTTAGCAACACCGGCAGATGCAGCACTGGAGAGCATCCCCCTGTACTGGTGCAGAATATAGATTCCGGCATTGACCACCAGTCCGCTGAGCATAATGAGGGAGGCATAGCCGCCCTGGTCAAAACTCCAGCCGCTAAACCCGAAAACGAGGAATACTCCAATGAATGAAATGGGGATCAGGCCAATTATTACAAGAGGCAGCTGCAATGACTCAAACAGGATGGAACACATGAAAAAGATTATGGCCACTACCAGCAACAGCATCCATATATTCTTGGGATCCTTGAATGCCCTGTAGCCCCATTCCTGCTCCCTGGCCTTGAACCCTACGGGCAACACACTGCTGTTCATACGCCCAACCTCCTGTTCAAGGAGCTTGCCGGCCTGTTTGGAATGACCAAGGTACCCGAACGATACAACCATGCTGTACTCCTGGTTCTCCTTGTAAATCTCCATCCCGGCATCACGCCTGCTTATTGTCCCCAACTGCGAGAACCTTACACTTCCGTCCCCCACCTTTACATATTCATGCTGCAGGTTCCAGACGTCAAAAGTCTCCTTCTCTCCGCTCTGCACAACTATGGGGGTACGGACGCCATCACTGTAATACACCCCTGCATTCTGTGCATACAGCTGCTCCTGCAATGCAGAATAGGCATCTGCAGCGGTAACATTGTACAGGGCCATATTCTCCCTGTTGTAATCTATATAATACTCGCTCTGCCCCCTCACTCCCCAATTGGTGCTGGTAAGTATCTGAATATCCCTTACCCTGCGGTTACGCTCCAGGGAGGCTGCCACATCCAGGCAATAGCCGTACACTTTATCAAAGTTATATCCTGTAATTATTATCCTGTTGTTGGATATGGTACTGCTCCCCACATCATTGTTGAACCCGTGCTCATCTATACCGTAAACCCGCCAGTTGGCACCGCCGAAATCGGTAGCCTTTGATATCACCTGCTCCTTGAGCATAAGTGGGAAAACGGTATTCTCAACATCCTTGCGGAATGTTACAACAATAGAGGCATTATCTGCACTTGTGATACTGGTGCGGAACATCTCAATCTCATCAAACTGGGAAAGCCAGTTCTCCATATACAGCACAACAGAATTCAACTGGTGTATGGTGCAACCCTGTGGCAGTGATGCATAGATGTAAAGATTGGGCCGGTTAAGGGTGCGGTAGAAATTGCCCTGTGAATTCTCCTTGAAGAAATGGTAACCTGCTGCAAATGCCCCCGCAAGAAGTACCGTCAACACCCAACGCCATTTGCGCAAAACGGTAATGTACCCTGCATAGAACCGGTTGAACCTGGCCACCCTGCGCAATCCGCCCAAAGTGGTTTTCCCCTCCTGTTCCCTTACATCAAATTTCTCTACAAGGGCTGGAATAAGGAACATTGCTATAAGAAGGGAGACCGAAAGGTTTATCATTATCACACAGGCAAAATCTCCCAAAACCATCTGCTGGCTCTGGGGCAGAAGGAAAATTACCGCAAGCGAACCTATACTTGTAAGGAGGGCCGCCAATATTGCCAGAAACACTTTCCTGTTGCGCCAATAGCTGTAATGGGCCACCATAATTATGGAGGTGTCTATAACTATTCCAAAGGAGGTAGTTATACCGGCAAGGGTATAGACATGAATCTCAATTCCAAACAGCACATAAAAGATAAACGCTATAAGAATATTGGCCGCCAATGCACCCGCTATGGTAAGGAGATACTTTACGCTCCTGCTTACAATATACACAAAGGCCAGCAGGATAAGCAGGGAGAGTACTGTCCTGCGGACAATCTTGTTTATCTCCTCCCGTATATCAATTGAGATGTCGCTCACCGCAAGTGCCGAGAAATTCTCCGGAAACCCCTCCTCCAGCCTGGCCATCCTCTCCTTTACCTCATCACATACCGCTACTGCATTGGAACCCTTCTGCGGGTAAACCGCAACATTTATGGTATTTAGGCCGTTGAGCCTGTAGTATCTGGTTGGAAGGCTCTCCTTGTACTCTATGCTGCAAACATCACCAACCCTGATTATTTTGCCGCTGTTGCCTTTAACCGGTATGGAGGCCAATTCTTCTGCAGAAAAATTGTTGGTAAGGAGTATTCCCGTATGGTTTACACTCCCAACAACATCATAATCCTGCACAAATCCCCTCACAGCCGCAACAAGTTCAGCCACCGTCACACCAAATGCATCCATCTGCCGGGGGTTGAACTCCAGTTTCCTGTAAAATGGGGTTGCTCCCGACAATTGCACGGAGTTCACCCCATCCACAAGGGACAACTCCTTTACAATATATTCCTGCACATATTGCTCTATCTGCTGGGTTGGCAACTGTGAATTGATGGTATATACGAGCACCGGCTCCACATTGTTCCCGCCCGTTGCAACGGAGATATACGGATAGGATACGCCGCTTGGGAACTTGCCGTACATCTGGCGGAGGAGAGTGGCTATCTGGAAACGGACATTTTCAATCCGATCCTTATCCTTGAGGGTAACAGTTACTGAGCCATGCCCCTTGTTGGTGGTGGATTCAACCTTCTTTACACCGCTCACAGAGGCAACAAGACCCTCAATACGGGAAGTAACCTCACTTTCAAGAAGTTTTGCAGGGGCATCACTCCAGCTGTAGCTGATGCTCAGCTCCCCTTCCTTCTGCGACGGCGAGTACTGCAGATTCAACAGCGGTGCCATACCTGCACCTGCAATGGCAAGCACGGCAAACACCAGAATGGTTGAAAATGCAGAGAGACGGTTCATGGGCTACCTGTTTTTATAAATATTATAATAAAGCACCGGTATGAAAAATATACTTACAGCTGTACCCACAATCATACCACCTATAAGTGCCAGAGAGAGGGGGAACTGCAGATCCGCTCCCATATTTCCCCTCACAAGGAAAGGAGCTATGGCCAGAATGGTAGTGAGCGAAGTCATGAGAATAGGGCTGAGCCTCCTGTTGCCGGCAACCATTATGGCACGGACAAGGGTGTACTGTTTCCTCAGACGGTTGATGGTATCTACCTTAAGGATGGAGTCGTTGATGATAATTCCGCACATTACAACTATTCCTATCATAGACATTATATTGAGTCCGGCACCACATATCCACAATGCAAAAAGTGCTCCAGCCAGATCGGCCACAACCTCAGAGAGAATGATAAGGGGTTGAACCATAGACTCAAACTGCGCCGCAAGTATAAAATACAACAGCAGCAGGGAGATTATGAGGATTACGGCCAGCTCCCCAATCATTCCACGGCTGGTATAGTATCCTCCGCCAAATTCCACTGCGTATTCCCCGCTCTGCAGCACTATATCCTTTATGACAGATTCCGCTTGCGGTATGCGGCTATCCTCAAGGGTTATGGCCAGAGGATAATACTCCCCGTCCCTACCCTGGATAATGTTCTTCAGATCCCTCACCCTACGCTCCTTGAGGAGGTATGAGAGGGGAATATCTGCCCCCTGAGGGTTCTTTACCGTTACCGACAACAGATCTTTCTGAGGCCCTGAATCACCCATAACTACAGGCACAGCAAAGGAGCCCTGCTTTACTGTCAAAAGGGTATTCTCCTTTGTGGATGTACTGAGGGCCTTGTAGATGGCATTGTAACCTACATTATAAAGGGCCATCTTCTCGGGAGAGGTGATGAGCATTATCTGCTCCTGCCAAAGTACCGGCTCAATATATACATCCGGCAACCCTTCCTTTATCCGCTGCAACAGCGAATTGAGGTTGTCGGGATCCAAAGGCTTGGAATCCTTACGGCTCAACATGGCAACAAGAGGTGCCCCGCTGCCGGAAAAGATGGCGTTGAAGATGTTTGAGGACTCCTCAAACCCAACTGTTGCGAGGGGGTACATTTCCCTCACCCTCTCCTGCAGAATGTTCTCCACCTGCATGAGGTCATGCGGTGTATGGGCATCTATGTAGAATTTTACCTGCGAAGGGGATGTCTCTCCGGAATGGGACAGCATGAAATCCTGCTTTCCAATGAGGATGTCATAATGGGCAATATACCCATCCAATCCCTCCATAATGGCGCTGCATCTGCTACGGCTCTCATCTATGGCTATGGGGGCATTCCAGTCTATATTCAGTATTGTATCCTTGTGGGTGATTGGCGGCAGCTTGCTCTTCTCCAGCATCCCGTACAAGATGAAAGAACAGGCAATAAGGGCAACAAATACTCCCCAGGCCATCTTCTGGTGCCTAAGCACATATTTAAGCCCTTTTTCATAACAGTCATCTATCCTGTCGAGCAAAGTGTTTCCCTTGCCCTTTGCAGGATAAGACCCTGCATTGCGGTAAAGCCGCAGATAATATACAGGAATAACCAGTACCGCCACAAACAGCGAAGTGAAAAGGGCCACCGTTACTGCCATAGCCTGGTCATAGAAAAGGGCCCCGGAAATGCCGCTCAAAAATACCAGCGGAACAAAAACCGAGCAGGTGGTAAGTACGGAACTCAACATTGGGGCAAAAACCTCCCCCGTCGCCGCCACTACCGACTCCTTGAGGGTACTCCCCCTCTGCCACATCTGGGTGATGTTGTCTATAACAATAATGGAATTGTCAACCATCATTCCCAATCCCAATATGAGTCCCGACAAGGAGATGATGTTTATGCTTATCCCCAACAGGTACAACAACAGCAGCGACACAACCAGCGAGAGGGGAATAGTTACCATAACCAGAAGCGGAGAACGGTAATCCCTCATGAAAAGGAAGATTACCAGCACGGCAAGGAGTGCTCCAACAAGTATATTGGACTTGAGGTTGTCTATTGAGTAGTCGAGAAGTTCGGTCTGGTTACGGGTTACTTTAAACTCTATATTCGGGTACTCTTTCCCAAAATTGCACATAAGTTCCTCCAGTGAAGCCTTGAGGGCTGCCATCTGGGCATCGGACTGCTTTATTACAGCCATGGTAACGGCACGCTCATCCCCCTGCTGTACCATACCGGAAGCATCACGGGCCATTTCAGTAACAGTGGCCAACTCCCCAAATGTATATATGCGGCCATTGATATTGAGGTTTATGGCCTCTATATCCTCCTTGCAGGTTATCCTGGAATCAAAACTTACATTCCACCGGTAATGGCCGTCATTGATGGAGAGGTTGCCAAGGGTTACATTGTTGGAGGCAATGGCCTTCTCAAGATCATCGGGATGAATGCCCAATGCCTTTATCTTGGTATCATGTGGTTCTATGAGTATCTGTGTTCCAAGGGTACCGCTGATATCCACTATGGCCACCTGCGGCACTTGCTCAATCCTGCGGGCTATGACATCCTTGGCAAACCGGCTCAACTCAAGGAATTTCTCACCGGAACCCCCGGGAACGGTAAGGTTGATGAAAAAGGCGGGGATATCAGTAGCACTGGCTTTGATTACCTTGGGACGCTCAACTTCCTTAGGCAGCTGTGAGAGGACCTTGTCAACCTTCTCGTTTACCTCTATGAAGTTAATGTCCGTTTCAGATTTGTAATTGAAATGCAGAAGGATGCTTCCGCTGCCGTTTACAGCCTGGCAACGGATATCCTGCAGAGAGGGTATCTGGATGAGCTGCATGCGGAGAGGCTTTATCACCTGTTCATTTATCTCCCTGGCTGAGGAGCCTTCCATAGCCACCTGTACTGTTATCTGCGGTATATCCACATTGGGCATGAGTGAAACGGGCAGCTTGCCAACAGCTGCAATACCCACTATGAGTATTGCAATTATTGTCATGGTTACCGCTATGGGGCGCTCTACAAGTCTTCTAAGCATAATATTCTGTCTGAAATGGTTAAAACAGGCTACTGCACACGGCTGACAACCTGTACATCCGAGCCGTCTGCCAGGTTAAGGTTACCGCTTATGATTATGGCCTCTCCCTCATTCAGTTCCACATTCTTGCCGCTGTGCCCGCGTACAACATGATGGGTGCTGTTGGAATGGAGGATATCCACATATCTCCACTCTGCCTTGCCGCTGGTTGGGTTGAACACAAACAGCACATCATAGCCGTCACGCATGACAACTGCACCCTTAGGGACTGAAAGCATGTCTGACCTTTCACTCTTTATGAATACCTTTACATTCATTCCCTCTATGAGTTTTCCATGCCGGTTGGGGATGGATGCCTTTACATCTATCTGCCCCTTGTCGTCCACAAACGGGTTTATCTCACTTATGGTGCCGGTATAGTTCTGCGAGGCATCAATAAACGGTTGGAGTGAAATAGCCCGCCCTACTGCAATGTACGGATATTCACCCTCAAGTACCTTGAACTCTACATTAAAGGCAGAATCATCTATTACGGTGCACACTGCATCCTTGCTCCACTCATGGGGCTTGACAGAAAGATTGGCTACAACGCCGTCCAGCGGAGAGGTGAGGTATGCATTCTGCAAAGCTATACAGGCCATACGGTAGGTATTGAGGGCACTTGAATAGCCTGAGCGGATCTTGGCAACACCAAGTATTTCTGCCGGAACATTGCTGGTATCACGGCCATATCCGAAACCTATGAGGGCATCATACAGATCCAGCAGGGACTTGTCAAGACTCTGCCGTGCCCTCTCCTTATCCAATGTGAGGGCTTGGGTATTGAGTCTGGCTATAATGTCGCCTTTCTTTACCCTGCTGCCGTTCTTTACCTCAACGGATGCCACCTCCCCAGCTGCGGCAAAACGGAGTTCAGCCCTTCTGGCTCCTCTGAGTATGCCGTTGCTTACAGTCTCCCTGCTGAATGGTACCTTCCGCAGGTGTATGGTATCTATGCCGTTCTTCTCAATGCGGTAGCTCTCCTTGGCAAGTGGTGCAGTATCCTCCCTGGTAACGCTTTTGCAACAGGTGCACGCCGCAACTATTGCCAGTGCTGCAAATATTCTCTTCATACGGTTCATTCGTTTGTAAGTTCCTCAAAATTGGCATCCACCTTCTCGTTTGTAATAAAATTGAAAAGGGTTGCTTTCTGTATGTTATAGTAATATATCCAGTAGTTGCTCAGTTCCTGAAGGTAGCGCAACCTGGCGTTGTCCATCTCCTGCTGCGCATTGTTGAGCTCGGTAACGCTCACCGTGCCGTTAAGGAACCTCTCCTTTGTGGTGGCGTACCTGTTCCTGCCCACCTCATCAGCCCTTTGGGAAACGTTGCACTGTCCTCCCTGCTGGTTGAATCTCAACACCTGCAAGGTAATATCCTCACGCATCTTGTTCTCGGCCTGCTCAATCTGGCTCTCAACAACCTGGGCCTGCGATTTGGCTACCTTCACCTTACCCTTGCCCAACCCCCAGTCAACTATCGGGAAGGATAATGACAACCCTATGATCTCCTGGTCCAATGGGGATTTGTATGCCAGACGAAGGTCATCCCCAACCTGGTTAAGGCCAAACTGTGCATAGAAGGATGCGGTAAGTCCGGAGTTGGCCTTGGCCTTGGCTATTTCTGCCTGAGCGGAGAGGCTCTGTATCTCGTTATTGAGATTTTCCGGCGAATGAAGGGCCACCAGATTCATCACATCATCAAAATTGAGGGTTATATCCGCATTCTTCGGAGGCTCCTGCAGACTGATATTCACCTTCTCATTATAGCCCAAGTAATTGCGCAGCCGCTGCATGGCTGTCTTCTGCCCCAGTTGGTTGTCTCCTATGGCAAGGCTGTCGTTCAGCAGCTTGAGCTCCATCTGCAGCAGCTCGTCTTTTGTTATGGATCCTATGGCAAACCTCTCCTTTGCAATCTTGTACATCTGCCCTGTATTGCGGTAGCTCTCCTGAGCCATCTCCACCTTCTTCTGGGCCAGCAGAAGATCAAAGAAATAGGTTGACGCCGTAACAGTAATGCTCTCCATGGAGCTCAGATACTCCCGCTTGGCAAGTTCAAAACGCCTGGGCTCAATCTTCTTCTCCCATTTTAAAGTGTTGTACCCATTTATAGGCTGGCTGTAGGTTATCTTTACCGGCTGTGAATTGTAGATAACCATATCTGTTGGCGAAAACTGGTCGAGCCTGTCCAATGAGGTTAGAACAGAGATCGATCCTCCCGTAAACGGAAGGTTCTGGTTAACAGATAGCCCCAACGAGTTGGAAAGGTTGTTGTTCTCAAGGTATCCTATCTTACCGGTTTGGGCATCCTGCAATGATACCAGCGAACGGTTATAGTTGCCCAGGCTCCCCTGCAGTTTGAGTGCAGGAAGGAACTGCGCCTTGTAAGTACGGAACTGCCAGTAGTTTACAATAAAGTTATGTTTGGCCAATACCGCAGAAGGAGACTGGCTGTGCGCCGTCTCTATAACCTCCTGCAGGGTCATGGTATAACTATATTGTACCGGCTGCTCATGCTGCAATGATTGTTGCACCTGCAACGCCACCTGAGCTCTGGCGTGAACAGACATGCCAGACACCAGAACTGCCAAAAGCGTAAGCCTTGCAAAAGTGACTAATCCTTTTCCTTTCATAAAATCAAAATACCAGTTTATCCAAAATTAGCAATTATAACTGCAAAATGCGCAACCTTAAATCCTGTTGCGCACCTTACACACCCATTCTTCTGGTTTATAGGGGGTTTCTACAAATAAAATTGCATGTTATATTTTTATCTATACTGCACACCCTGTTATTTTCAAACGGTGTGCTCAATAACTGTTCCTTCAGGCACATCTCCAACTTTATGTGTAGTTGGAGATGTGTTAACTGTTGTCAATGGATGATGCTTACTTGTTGTCTCGTCCAATATAATACTATAGACTATACATTGTTTTTTGTACTTGCTTATGGCTCACCTATTCTAAGTTTATGAAATATGAGCTTTTCATCTTGCTCTATGACATCCGAATATAGATAAGGATGAATATATCCAATAGGCTTGAATCCAACCGGTACATCTATATCTGCTATCAGATTGTTGTCCCCATCATATATCTGCAGTCCATCGGTAGTTGAGTGTGCTCCTTTATGATAACTTCTGCAAACCCAATTCTTCTCAGGTATATATTCTGCCCATGTATACCACCCTTTGCTTTCATATTGTTCATTGGCTTTGGGATATATTTCCTTGGGATTTGTTACCT
>JAFOER010000036.1 GCA_017380095.1 Bacteroidales bacterium | reverse complement strand
GTATCCTTATTTTCTCTTGTATATCTATTTCAGATGAATATATATGCGCAGGAACTTGTTCTCCCTGCAATGGCAGTGCTTTTTGGACAGATGGCCCTTATGACACTCCTGTTTTTCTTCCAGAGAGCCGTAAACAGAAAATCCCTTGCGGCATCGGCCAAATTGACCTCACTGGTTTATGACCTGATGAGCGGAATTGTAAAACTGAAGCTTACAGGCTCACACAAGCGGGCTTTTACAAGGTGGCTGGACACATACAGGGAAAGTGCGGGGCTGAACTTCAATCCTCCCCTTGTGCTCAAGATTTCCGGAGCCCTTACGATGCTCCTGAATATGGGAGCGACAGGCCTTATATATTTTTTGGCAGCAAGGCACAATATTGCACCTTCCAATTACATAGCCTTTGTTACAGCTTGGGGAATGGTCAGTGGGGCCCTTATGCCGCTTACCCAGATGATACAGGGGTTTGCATCTGTTGAGCCTCTCCTTGCAATGGCAAAACCAATACTGGATGCTGAACCCGAGATTGATGAGAAATCCAAAAGTGCCAATACTCTCAGTGGTGCCATAGAGGTGTGCCATCTCTCATTCCGCTACTCGGAGGATGAGCCTTTGATTCTCGATGACTTTTCTCTGAAAATCAAACCGGGTGAATACATAGGTGTTGTAGGAAAGTCCGGTTGTGGAAAGAGTACTCTGGTAAGATTGCTTCTGGGGTTTGAAACTCCGCAGTCAGGTGCAATCTATTATGACAACTATGACCTTAAGGATGTGGATAAGAGCAGTATCAGGCAAAAGATAGGGACTTGTCTGCAGAACGGTACCCTTTTCCCCGGCAGTATATTCAGCAACCTTACCATAACTGCTCCGGAGAGTACAATGGGTGATGCCTGGGAGGCTGTCCGTCTTGTGGGAATGGACAAGGACATCAAGGAGCTTCCAATGGGTATGAGTACGCTCATCAGTGAGAGTGGAGAAGGGTTCAGCGGCGGACAGAAGCAGCGTCTGCTGATAGCGCGTGCCCTTATAAACCGGCCATCCATCCTCATATTTGATGAGGCTACAAGTGCCTTGGACAATATAAGCCAGAAAATTGTCTCCGACAATCTTGGCTCACTTGGATGTACCAGAATTGCCATAGCGCACAGGGTGAGTACAATCAGAAACTGTGACAGGATAATTGTCCTTGACAAGGGACGCATAGTGGAAGAGGGAACATACGACCAGCTGAAACTCAAGGGAGGCTTGTTTGCCGGAATGTTGAACCGACAGGAGATATAGAGATGAAGAACAGGAAATCATATATGATTGTATTGGGGTGCATTCTGCTCTCCTTGCATGCGGTAGCCCAGGATGTGGTGCACCTCAATTTAGAAAGCGCCATAAGAATGGCCAACGACAGTTCCCTGATGGCATTCAGGAACCGCAATATGTATCTTAGAGGATACTGGGAGTACCGTACTTTCAAGGCTAACCGTCTCCCTTCCCTCTCTGTGGATTTTAATCCGGCCCAATATAACCGCTATATAACTCCAAGATACGATTCACAGGAAGATATGGATGTATACAGGGAACAGCAGATGTTCAGTGCTGGAGGAGCGCTCAAGCTTAAGCAGAATCTCGACATTACAGGAGGAACCTTTTATGTTGAATCTGCACTGGAGGGAATGTACAATTCAGGTGAAACGCACTATACCCAGTTTTCAAGTGTTCCTGTCCGTATTGGTTATAGCCAGCAACTGATAGGATTCAATGCCTTCAAGTGGGAGAAGAAGATTGAGCCGCTTAAATTTGAAAAGGCAAAGAAGGAATATCTTTACAATTCAGAAATTGTGTCGGAAGAGGCTGTTACCCATTTCTTTAATGTGGCAATGGCCCAATTGGATTATGATATGGCTCTAAGACAGGTGGAGTCGTCTGATACTCTGTATCGTATAGGTATGCAGCGCCATAAGATTGCCGCAATATCCAAGGCAGAACTCCTTACGCTGGAACTTGACAGGACCAATGCGAAAAATTCATTGGAAAATTCCCGTATAAGGCTCAAGCGTGCGATGTTGGCCCTTGCAATGTTCCTGAATATGGATAAAGAAACAAAGATCCAGGTTGAGATGCCGGATACCCATGGAGAAATTGAGATCCCGGTTGCCAAAGCGCTTGAAATGGCAAAAGCAAACAATCCTTCCCATCTGGAGCAGCAGCAGTCGGTTCTTGAAGCGGAGCGTGAGTTAAGCCGTGCGAAGGCTGAGAAGAGGCTCAATGCAAGTGTGAACTTGAGTGTAGGATTGAATCAGGTAGCAGACGATATGAAGAACGCATACCGCAATCCTCTGCATCAGGATATAGTGGCGGTCAATCTCAATATCCCTATAGTGGATTGGGGTGTAAGGAAAGGCAGGTACAATATGGCAAAAAATGATCTCAATGTTGCAGAGATTACCGCCAGACAGAAAGAAATAAGTCTGGAAGAGGAGGTGCTTGTAACGGTTGAGGATTTCAATATCCAGAAGGATCTTATTGGAAGTGCAAAGGAGGCTCTTGAACTTGCCCGGATGGCATACCGGCAGACTATGCAGAGGTTCATGACAGGCAAGGCAGATGTAAACAGCATGACTATGGCTTTGAACCGCCAGCAGGAGGCACAGAAAAACTGGCTGGTCTCCCTTCAGAACTATTGGCTGAACTATTACAAGATCCGCAGGCTTACTTTATATGATTTTGAGTCGGATCTCCCTCTGTCGGTTATGTTTGATTACAACAATATAATTTATTGATCCTGATACTGCCTTGCTGCAGATGTGATATAAATGAAAAACGGCGGTTGGAGCTCCAACCGCCGTTTTTCACATAGTTATTATTAGCGTCGTCCTTTGACTACGCACACGCCACCGTACTCATTTGTGTTTGTACTATACCATTGACACCATGCCCAGTATTGCCTGCACACATTTTCAGTCAATTTTGCTGCACAGTATTCATTGGACACACTAATTCCGCCTGTTACTTCCTTAAGTTCCTCATCTGTAAGAACAGTATTTTTATTTTCCATTTCCATAATCTGATTATTTTTATGGTTTAACATAACTGTGGTTTACAAAAACATTTAGTTTTCCGGGTAAAGAAGGTAAGGTTTTCTCTGCTCCTTGAATTTCTCCACGTCCTCAGTCCACATTGCCTCAATCTCTTTGGCAGTTTTGCCCTCCTTGATCATCTTTCTTACGTATGCCTGGCCAATCTCGAGCTCAAACATGTTGCGGAAGAAGTGGTCGCCAAGGTTAAGGTTGGTGTATGCGTCAACTACATACTCAAGGTTGATACCGTCCTGGTTGATC
>JAFOER010000035.1 GCA_017380095.1 Bacteroidales bacterium | reverse complement strand
GGCCTACCTAACGTAGGAAAATCAACACTTTTCAATTGTATAAGCTCGGGAAAAGCACAGTCTGCAAACTTCCCTTTTTGCACTATAGAACCCAATATTGGATCTACCATTGTTCCCGACGACAGATTGGAAGTTCTTGAGAAAATTGTGAAACCCAACAGGGTTGTTCCTGCAACTGTGGAGATTGTGGACATTGCCGGACTTGTAAAGGGTGCCAGCAAAGGAGAGGGTTTGGGCAACCAGTTCCTTGCAAACATCAGGGAGACAGATGCAATCCTTCACGTGTTGAGATGTTTTGAAGATCCAAACATTGTACATGTAGACGGTTCTGTAAACCCTGTAAGGGATAAGGAGATCATTGATACTGAGTTGCAGTTGAAGGACCTCGAGACTGTGGAGAACAGGATAAGCAAGGTGCAGAAGCAGGCCCAGACCGGTGGCGACAAAAATGCGAAGAAACTTTACGATATCCTTGTAAAATACAAGGAGGTGCTTGAGCAGGGCAAATCTGCACGTGTGGTTACATTTGACAATGCTGAGGATGAGAAATTGGCAAAAGAATTGTATCTTCTCACCAACAAGCCTGTGATGTATGTATGTAATGTGGATGAGGCGAGTGCAAAGGACGGAAACCAGTTCGTTGAGCAGGTAAGGGAGGCTGTAAAGGATGAGAATGCACAGATTCTTGTAATTGCGGCAAAAATTGAGTCTGAGATAGCTGAGCTTGAGAGCTATGAGGAGAGGCAGATGTTCCTTGAGGAGATAGGCCTTGAGAAATCCGGAGTTGTGAGACTTGTAAGAAGTGCTTATGCGCTGCTTAATCTTGAGACATATTTTACTGCAGGTGTGCAGGAGGTAAGGGCATGGACATATAATAAAGGTGACAAGGCTCCTGCTGCGGCCGGAGTTATCCACTCGGATTTTGAGCGTGGTTTCATCCGTGCAGAGGTAATCAAATATGATGATTTTGTACACTACGGTTCAGAGGCTGCTTGCCGTGCGGCAGGAAAACTTGGCGTTGAGGGCAAGGAGTATGTTGTGCAGGATGGAGATATCATGCACTTCCTTTTCAATGTATAAATTGCGGAAACAGCAACAGTTGTAAATTGAAGCAAGCTATAGGGGCGGTGGGCAGGTGCTCACCGCCCTTTACGTTTGTTAAAATCTGCATATAAAAATGCAACAAAGTGTAAGTATAAATACTTGCTAATGTGCATTTATACGGCATTTATTGGGATAATTGAAAAATTTGTATATCTTTGCTCGTTGTATGGAAAAAACCACCGTTTTTTCTATGCGGCTTTTTACACTTTGACTAAAAACAAAAACTTACAGTAACACTATTTATTAACCTAAAATTTATTTTATGTTCATTCACAAAAGTCTTGGTCGTTCATTGCGTCTAGCAGTGATGACTCTTGTGGCTATGACACTTTCACTAAGTGTATGGGCACAGAACATATCTGTATCAGGTACTGTTACAGATAAGAGTGGAGAGCCTGTGATTGGAGCTTATGTAATGGTACAGGGTACTACTAACGGTACCTCTACCGACATCGACGGTAAATACCAGTTGAACGCTCCAGCAAAAGGTACTCTAGTATTTACAATGGTAGGTATGAAAGATGTTGCCATGCCAGTAAACAACCGCTCTGTAATCAACGCCATCATGGAGGAGGATTCAGAGATGTTGGAGGAGGCAGTAATTACCGCAGAGTTCGGTTTGAAACGTACCGCACGTTCAGTAGGATCTGCAGTTCAGAACGTAAAGGCTCAGGATATCGCAGAGTCTGGTCGTGAGAGCTTCGTATCGGCACTACAGGGTCGTGTAGCAGGTATGACCGTAACATCAACCGGTGGTGCTCCAGGTGCTTCAACCTCAGTTGTATTGAGAAGTATTACCTCAATCTCAGGTAACAACCAGCCGCTTTACGTTATTGACGGTGTTCCTATGAACAACTCAACCTTCAACCCTGGTCAGGGTGGTTTCGCTGAGGTTGACGTAGTAGGTACTGCAAACTTGGACTTTGCATCAAGAGGTAACGACTTGAACCCTGAGGACATTGAGTCAATGACAGTATTGAAAGGTGCAGCAGCAGCCGCTCTTTACGGTTCAGACGCTTCTAACGGTGCTATCATCATCACCACCAAGAAAGGTGCTAAAGGTAACGGTAAAGTAACTTACAGCAACTCATTCCGTTGGGACAAGGCATACGGTTATCCTGAGATCCAGGACAAATATGCAAACGGTATGTACGGTACAACCAACTACTATAGCCAGAGCCGTTTCGGTGCAGAGTATCCAAAAGGAATGAAACTTTATGACAACGTAGCAGCAGTTCTACAGACCGGTTTCTCACAGACCCACAACATCTCAGTAGAGGGTGGTTCAGACAAAGTTACCGTACGTGGATCAGCATCATACTTGGAGCAGACAGGTGTTGTAAAGACATCAGAGTATACCCGTTTGAACATCGGTTTGTCAGGTAAAGCAGAGATCACCAAATGGTTGAGCTTTGAGTCAAACATGTCATACGCATCTACTACCAATACCAAAACTTTGAAAGGAAACGGTGGTCCTCTTCAGAGAGCGGTACGTTGGCCATTGACAGACGATATGTCAAAAGTATTCAACGAGGACGGTCTAACCCAGCGTCACCCTGATATCTACACAGATACAGACCTTCTTAACCCACTATACGCATTGTACAAGAACAGAAACTATGACGAGTCTGACCGTATGATGGTAAACGTATCGTTGAATGCAACTCCAACCAAAAACACATTCGTAAGAGCAACCATGGGTTGGGATACAGGTCTGTCTGACTACGAGTACTTCGTACACCCTTACTACGGTAACCCAACTTCAGCATCATACGGTGACGGTTCATTCCACTACACCAAATCACAGTGGTTGGACAAGACCGTGAACGTATTGGCAGGTTACAACAACGAGTGGGGCAAATTCACCTTCAACGCTCAGGTTGGTTACCACCAGCAGGAGAATGGTACCCACAACTTGGCTACCTCAGCAGGTTCATTTGCAGTTAAGGATTTCTACGGTCTTGCAAACTGTGACCCTGCAACCATCATTACCAAAACAACCAACACAACCCGTAGGATACAGGCTGTTTCAGCACAGGCAGAGGTTGGTTACAACAACATGGCCTTCTTGACATTCCGTGCAAGAAATGACTGGTCATCAACTCTTCCAAAAGACAACAACCACTACTTCTATCCAGCAGTTGAGGGTTCATTCGTAATGACAGAGCTTCCATTCCTACAGGGCAACTCAGCAGTTTCATACTTGAAACTAAGAGGTGCAGTTGCACAGGTAGGTAAAGATGCTACCCCTCTATCAATCTATCCTGCTCTTGAGGCAACAAACGACCATGGTGGCGGTTTCCGTTACGGTTACACAGGTCCTAACCCTGATTTGAAACCAGAGATGACCACATCATACGAGGCAGGTTTTGAGGCACGTTTCCTAAATGACAGAATCAACGCAGACTTCACATACTACCAGACCAAATGTGAGGACCAGTATGTAACAGGTTTCCGTTTGTCATATGCAACTGGTTTCGTACTAAACAACATGAACGTTGGTACATTCGAGACCAAAGGTTGGGATTTGCACGTTGACGGTGACATCCTACGTCTACAGAACGGTCTACGTTGGAATGTAGGTGTTAACTTGTCACACGCAACATCAGAGGTAACTTACCTTCCTGAGAACGTAACAGAGTACTACAACGCATACACATGGTTGTCAGGTAACTTGAGAAACGGTATCATCAAAGGTTACCCTGTAACAACAATGACTGGTAAGAAATACGAGAGAAACAAGAACGGTGACATCCTTATCAACCCATCTACAGGTATTCCTGTAACTGCAGCAGACTGGTCAGTAGTAGGAGACCGTCAGCCAGATCTTGAGTTCGGTATCACCACTTCAGTTTCATGGAAAAACTTCCGTTTGTCAGCATTGGCATCAGGCCGTTTCGGAGCATCAGTAGTGAATGCAACCAAACGTGATATGATGGGTACAGGTTCATCATGGGAGTCAGTAGAGCTACGTGAGGGTGACCCAATCGTATTCAAGGGTGTTCTTAAAAACGGTTTGGAGAACAGCTCTAACCCAACAGTAAACAACATTGCAGTTAACTTCGGTCTACACTCATCAACCGGTTATTCAGGTGGTGACGAGGACTGGTTCGAGGAGGATGTACATTACTTGAGACTGTCAGAGGTTCGTTTGTCATACAACCTTCCAAGCTCATGGTTGAAACGTGCAACCAAGAACTTCGTTTCAAATGCAAGTGTATGGGTTAAAGGTACAGACTTGTTCACAGTAACCAACTACTCAGGTATTGACCCTGTAGGTAACTCAAACTCAGCAGCACTAGGTGGATCAGGTGGTGTCGGTATCGACTTCTGGGGTGTTCCAAACCCAAGAGGATACTCATTTGGAGTTAACCTAACATTCTAAAAATAAACGGAAAGATTATGAAAAAATTATTGACAATACTTTTATTGGCATCAATGTCATTCACATTCACAAGCTGCGACAGCTGGTTGGATGTAAACAAAAACGTTGATGCTCCAGACTATATCTCAGAGGACTTGTACCTTGCAGGTATCCTAGCTACTTTGGGACAGGGTGTTGCTTATGATGTTAGAGCTACTTCAGCACTTTCTCAGACTTTCGGAACATCCAACTATTCAAACTACGCTAACCATTTCTACAGCAAATCATCAGATGCAGCTGCAGAGATGTGGAGAGTAACTTACTGGTTGCACGGTATGAACCTTGAGAACATGATCAACCA
Organism: Bacteroidales bacterium; assembly: GCA_017380095.1. Lineage (GTDB taxonomy): Bacteria > Bacteroidota > Bacteroidia > Bacteroidales > UBA932 > Egerieousia. The sequence continues at coordinate 9,316 of JAFOER010000035.1, read as the reverse complement.
GTCTATTGAGAAAGAGTCATGGACTTTGGCAGGTATCGGTTATGCAATCAAGGCATACGACTGGGATATGCTGACCAAACTTCACGGTGAGGTTCCTATGAAACAGGCTTACGAGCCAGGCAGACTTTCTCACGACTACGATTACCAGGATGAGGTTTACACTCAGGTAAGGGAGTGGGCAAACACTGCTATCGAGTACCTTGAGAAAGAGGACAACACTGACTACGGCAGCAGACTTAGAGATGCTGACATCATGTTTGCAGGCAACAAGGACAAATGGTTGAAATTTGCACACGGTGTTATCGTAAGAAACCTTGCATCACTAACCAACAAGAATGACTTTGCTTCTGCATACGCTCAGGATTTGATCACTCACGCCGGTTTGGCAATGTCTGTAAACGCAGACAATGCAGAGATCGCAATGCCAGGTGGTGGTGGTGAGGCTCAGTTCTCATCATACAACAACTGCTGGGGTGTTTACCGCGGTACATCTTCAGACTCTTACTGGGCTTCTGACTACACTGTACAGATCATGACAGGTACTATCCCTCAGTACGATGAGGCAACTGGTGACAAGATCCAGGCAGATCCGGATCCTGAGACTGGTGAGACCAGCAAACTTTATCCATTTGCTTTGGCTGAGAAACAGTATTTGGCTGATACCTCTAAAGCAGCAGGTCACTTCGACCCACGTATCACTGCTAAGATCGGTACTCTTGATGCAAAATACTACACCAATATGAACAACATCGACTCTATCAAATCATGGGTTTACTATGGTGGTGGTTTCACTTCATGGTATGGTCCTATTGATGCAGCAGCTAACCTATGGGGTACAAGAAGCCAGTATGCATCATCAGGTACTTATGACGGAGACGGAAGATGGTTGTACAGAAGTGATGCTCCTTACATCCTTATGACCGCTGCAGAGATGCAGTTCTGCTTGGCAGAGACTTACTGGAAACTTGGACAGAAAGGCAATGCTCTTGCAACATTCAAGAAAGCTGTTGCCCTTGACGTAGAGTTCACAGGTTTGCACTTGAAACCAGGTGCTCCAAAAGAGACAGGTAAAGATGACGAGGGTAACCCAACTTACGCTATCGGCGGTAACCTTCCTGGTGGCGACGTAGTAACCAAAGATGCTTACAACAAGCTTGCAGCTGAGTACATCGCTGGTCCTTACGTTGATGGTTTGACTGAGGATGAGTTCGAGCTATCACACATCATGATGCAGAAATTCGTAGCAATGATGCCTTGGGGTTGTACTGAGACTTGGGTTGATGTAAGAAAATATCACTATGACCTTAAATACAACGGTGAGGTTCCTACTTTGAACGACGGTTACACCCTTACAACCGTTAACCAGAAATGGGACTCAGACCCTACAAAAGTTTACAAGGGTTACTATTTGGCACCTGCTCAGGTTGAGGATAGAGGAAGCAAATACAATGTAGAGAACCACGGTTCACCTTGCTACCGTATCCGTCCTCGTTTCAACTCAGAGTACATGTGGAACAAACCTGCATTGGATGCATTGAAACCTATCGGTGGCCAGGAGGAGAACTACCAGTGCTCTATTCCATGGTTTGCATACCCTGGTGACATGCCTAAAAACTAATGTTGGAGTAAAAAAGAAATAAAGATGAAAATTTTGAAATATTTGACATATTCATTGGCTCTTATGCTACTATTGGCTTCATGCGACAAGCATGAGATGAAATTTGTAGACAACGAAGTGGTTACAGATATGGCTGAGTTCCAGCTTCACTACTTTGAGCCAATTGCAAATACTGCTGCAAACTATATCGACTCAGTATTTGTAAACGGAGTTCTATACTCCAGCGTAAACGGTTCAGGCCAGTTGGTTCCTTACAACGGTGTACCTGGTGGTGGAATCGGTAAATTCTTTACAGTTAAACCTGGCGATGTTAACTTCAAGTTCTACAGAAAAGGCAATATCGTTTACGACCAGAATGTAAACCTTACAAAAGGCAAACAGAATGTTATCGTTCACGATATGAACATTGCTCCAATTGTAATTGACAACGGTTACCCTTACCAGCACACCAGCGGTACCCCTTCAGTTGCAACTTGGGATACTGACTCTTTGGAGACTGTAAAATTCGTTAACCTTCTTTACGAGAATGCTACTACCCCTTATCCTGGCAAACTTCAGTACCAGTGGAAAAACCCACGCACCAAAGAGTGGGAGAACCTTGGTAACCCTGTTGCTTTTGGTGAGGCTACAGAGAGAGCTCCTATCCTAATCGTTAAAACTACCCACAACTCTTCAGGTTCTTGTAGAATTGACTACAGAATCCTTACTGAGGACGGTGAGGTTCTACAGGTAGCAAACTCAGGTGGAAAAATGGTTAACTACTCAGATTACTGGACAGGTTACATTGGACGTTCTTATATGCACTTCTTCCGTGGTATCAGAACAGGTAGCCCTACTTGCGCAGTATCACAGTGGACTTCACTATAATATTTGAAGTTAATCCATAAACAAAGGGAGGCCACGCCTTAGTGGCCTCTTTTTTGTAACGTATACTTCGGTTTATCAAACTTAAAATATTATGAAAAAGATTCTAGTAATTATGTTGGCAATGTTGGTTGCATTGCCTTCAATGGGCCAGAAACTCTCCAAAGAGGAGAAGGCTGCACTAGCCAAAGCACAGAATGAGGCTGCAGTAAATGCAATCAATGCAAAAGCATGGGTTCTTGTACCTTCACAGTACCAGAAATCAGACGGAACTCTTGAGAGCAACGTGGATCCTGCAATCTTTGTTGCTTGCGAGGGTGACAAGATGACCGTTCAGGGTTATATTGTAGGTGGAAGCAATTCTCAGGGATATCTTGTAGAGTTCAAGGACTATGCCCCTACAGTGGACAAAAAAGGCAACCTTAAAATGCGTCTTGTAGTAAACGGCCGTATGATGAGAGGTATCTACCAGATTACACTAAGGAATAACACCAATGTTGCGGATGTAATCTTTACCCCTTCAGGCAAGAGCCCTATGAAATTCCAGGGCCCTATCGTACCTCTTGCTGGTGCAAACTATTACAAGAGATCAAACCCTATGTAATATTGCATAGAGCTCTTATAAACGACAAAGGGAAGGCATCCTTAACGGGCCTTCCCTTATTTCTTATTGCATATTCCACTTACACCAATCCGCTTATCAATACTATGGCAACCACAACAGGGGCCAGATATTTTATGCTGTAGTAAATGAAATTGAGAAATGCAGGTCTGAGTTTGTGCAATCCGCCACTTGTCAGCTCATCTTCCACATCCTGCTTTTTCATTTTCCATCCCACAAATATCACTGCAAAGAATCCTCCCAACGGCAACAGGATATTTGCGGAAGTCTTGTCAAAAAAATCAAAGAAATTGTAGCCCAAAATCTTTACATCTGATAATGTCCCCTGAGAAAGTGAACACAATACACCAAAAGTTACTATAACAACCAAAGAACTGGTAATTGCAACCTTCCTGCTCATTGAAAACTCCTCCTTAAGATAAGATACAATTACCTCCAGCTGGGAAATTGATGATGTAATGGCTGCAATGAACAACATAAAGAAGAACAGGATTGCCAGAAACGCCCCAAAAGGTATTTGGGCAAATATGAAAGGCAATGTAACAAACACAAGGCCCGGCCCCTCTGCAGGTGAGATGCCGAATGAAAATACTGCAGGCATAATTGCAAGTCCGGCGATAATGGCAAACAATGTGTCTGTTATTGCAGTCTGGGCAGAAAGCCCAACTATATTCTCCCGCTTGTTCACATAAGAACCGTATGTCATAATTGTACCGCATCCTATACTAAGCGAGAAGAAAGCCTGTCCAAGTGCATCCAAAAGTGTCTTGGATGTAACTTTTGAGAAATCCGGGCGGAACAGGAAGTCCAGTCCGGCACTTGCATCGGGAAGAGTGAGGGAGCGTGCTGCCACAACCACAACTATTACAAACAGCAGGGGCATCATTACCTTTGTGTATCTCTCAATCCCCTCCTTTATTCCTGCCATTACAATAATTGATGTAACAAACAGGAATATGAGCATAAATACCAAAGGCTCCGTGTTGGAAGTAACCGTCCGGTTGAAAGTATCTCCCAGAACGGCAGTATCCGCCACTGAGAATTCGAAGGTTACCGCCTTCCACAAATACGCCATTGTCCATCCTCCAACCACACAATAGAAAGAGATGATTGCCAATGAACCAAGTACATAAATGTATCCTGTGTTGCACCACTTTGTTCCCGGGGCCAGCACCCTGTACGCTCCAAAGACATTTGCCTGGCTTCTGCGTCCTATAATGAACTCAGAGTACATGATTGGGAGTGCCAGCAACAAAACGAATGCAAGATATATTATAATGAAGGCCGCACCTCCATTTGTCCCCACCAGGTATGGGAATCTCCATAGATTACCCAAACCTACTGCAGATCCGGCCATAGCCACAAGAACGCCGAACCCGCTGCCAAAACTGTCTCTTTTAGCCATAACTTAAATCAAGCTTCTAATCATAATTACTGCAATAATCAACGGTGCCATATATCTTACTGAAAACAGGATTATCTTAAGATATAGAGGGTTCACCTTGTGCAGGCCACCGCTGGTAATCTCATCTGTAAAATCGGCCATCTTCATCTTCCAGCCTGCAAACAGTACCACAAGAAGGGCTCCCAAAGGCATTAGTATATTTGCAGAGAATTTGTCAAAAAGGTCAAAAATATTGTTCCCGAAAATTTTAACATCGGACAGGACACCCTGTGAAAGTGAGCAGAAAACGCCAAGTACCACAACAAGTGCAACTGTAGATACAACCGCAATCTTTCGGGATAAACGGAATTCCTCTATTACGTATGCCACCACTACCTCCAATAGGGAAATTGCAGAGGTAACTGCTGCAACATACAGCACAAAGAAGAAGATGATTGCCAATACGCCTCCAAAAGGAATTTGTGAAAATACATACGGCAAAGTTACAAAAACAAGTCCCGGCCCCTGGCCTGGAGAGATTCCGAACGAGAACACGGCAGGCATAATGGCTACACCCGCAATAATGGCAAACAGTGTGTCGGCAGATGCGGTCTTTATTGACATGCTTATGAGATTCTCATCCTTTTTCACATAAGAGGCATAGGTGAATATGATTCCAAAACCCACACTTAAGGAGAAAAATGCCTGCCCCAATGCGTCCAGGAAGGTGTTTGCGGTAACGGCACTCCAATTGGGCTTGAACAGGAAGTCCATGCCGGCACCGGCTCCGGGCAAAGTAACCGAGCGCACTGCAATAATCACCACCATCACAAACAGCAGTGGCATAAGCACCTTGGAATATTTTTCAATTCCATCCTTTACTCCCGACAACAATATCGCTCCCGCACTTCCAATAAACAGCAGCATGAAAATCAGCGGACGCCAGTTTGCGGTAACAGTTTTGTCAAACATGCCGCCAAGAGCGGCAGTATCTGAAGTGAACTGGAATGTAAGTCCCTTGAACAGATAATCCAGCGTCCATCCTCCTACAACTGAATAGAAGGAGACAACCAGGATACAGCAAAGGATGGCCATTGCGCCAATAATCCCCCAGCCCGAACCTGGAGCCAGTTCCCTGAATGCTCCATACACATTGCTCTGAGCCCTGCGCCCTATTATAAACTCCGAATACATTATCGGCATTGCCAATATAAATACAATTGCAAGGTAAATGATGATGAACGCTGCACCGCCATTCGTGCCCACAAGATAAGGGAACCTCCACAAATTGCCCAAACCTACAGCAGAACCGGCCATAGCCACAAGAACGCCGAAACTGCTTGCAAACCCGTCTCTCTTAGCCATTATTTCTTCCTCTTATAAACAATAAATTTAAAATCAATGTCATTCTCCTCATCATGCATGAGCTCACTCTCCCTTACCACATCCCACTCACTCTCCCTAACCTCAGGGAAGAAAGTGTTTGCATCCTCCGCTACGGCATAAATTTTTGTAAGGTAAAGGTAATCTGCCTTCCCGAAAGTCTCATTGTAGAGCATTCCTCCACCCATCACAAAAAACTCTCCCTCACCTGAAGCAATCTCATACACCTGCTCCAATGAATGGACAACCTCCATTGAAGTGGTTTGGGGATTCTTCACAGGGGGAATCTCCATTTCTCCGCGGGTAAGCACTATGTTTCTCCTTCCCGGAAGGGGTCTCCCTATGGATTCATATGTCTTGCGCCCCATGATTACCGGATGACCGGTAGTGGTGCTCTTGAAATACTTCAGGTCTTCTGAAATATGCCACAGAAGTTCATTATTGCGTCCAATGGCATTGTTCTGGGCAACAGCTACTATAAGTGAAAGCATAATTTGAATTTAAAAGCGCTAAATTAGAAATTTATTGCAACATTATCCGTAACTTTGTACAATTGTCGGGAAAATAAATACAATAACACATGAAGCAATATTTGGATCTCCTTAGAAAAATAATGGATGAAGGTACGGTAAAAGGTGACCGTACAGGTACTGGAACAAAGAGCATTTTCGGATATCAGATGAGGTTCAACCTCAATGAAGGTTTTCCGTTGCTTACAACAAAGAAGGTGCACCTGAAGTCCATCATTTATGAACTGTTGTGGTTCATAAATGGAGATACCAACATCAAATACCTCAATGACCACGGAGTAACCATCTGGGACGAGTGGGCAGATGAGAACGGTGAGCTTGGCCCTGTATACGGTGCACAGTGGAGACACTGGAAAACCGCGGAGGGTACAGAGATTGACCAGCTGGCAAACCTTATGAAGCAGCTCAAGGAGAATCCCAATTCCCGCAGGCACATCATCTCTGCATGGAATGTTGCGCAGGTAGACAATATGGCGCTGCCACCATGCCACTCAATGTTCCAGTTCTATGTGGCAAACAACAAATTGTCGTGCCAGCTGTACCAGAGAAGCGCGGATGTATTCCTTGGAGTACCCTTCAATATTGCCTCATACGCCCTGTTTACCATGATGATAGCAAAAGTTTGCGGATATGAGCTGGGTGATTTTGTACATACATTCGGTGATACACACATCTACCTTAACCATTTTGAGCAGGTAGAAACGCAGCTTTCACGTGAGCCGAGGGCGCTGCCAAAAATGATAATACACGGAGACCAGAAGGATATTTTCAGTTTCAGATATGAAGATTTTGAGTTGGTAGATTATGATCCGCACCCGGTAATTAAAGCACCTATAGCAGTATAAAATAAGGGAAGGTCCGTTAAGGATGCCTTCCCTTTTCGTTTATAAGATCCCTGAATATCTCCTCCACAGTCTCAATTTTTGTAACCATAGAGCATATCTGGCCTATCTCAATCTCCCCCTCATTAATGTCTCCATCAAAGATTCCCTTGCGGGCCCTCCCTTTGCCAAGATAAGCGGCAAGCTCCTCTTTGGAAGCGCCGTTCTCCTCCATTTGGGCAACGGTAGCTGTAAACTCACTCCCTTGGGCCAGACGGGCAGGTGCAAGCTTTTTCAGGAGCAGTTTTGTCCCTCCTTCAGGCATTCCCAGGCAATGGTTCTTGAAATTGTCGTGGGCAGAGCTCTCTGCACTCAGGGCAAAACGGGTTCCTATCTGCACACCCTCAGCTCCAAGAGCCTCACAAGCCTTTATCTGACATTTGAGGGCAATGCCTCCGGCTGCAATCAGCGGCAGTGTTGTAGCCTGGCGTACAGCAGGGATAAGGCACAGTGTGGTTGTCTCCTCACGGCCGTTGTGTCCTCCCGCCTCAAAGCCCTCTGCAACTATGGCGTCAACTCCGGCCTCCTCGCATTTCTTTGCAAACACACTGCTGGAAACCACATGGACAACAGTAATTCCATGCTCTTTAAGGTATGGGGTCCATTTTTTTGGGCTTCCTGCGGAGGTGAAGACAATCTTTACCCCTTCTTCAACAAGAATACCCATAAGTTCATCTATCTGCGGATACAGCAGGGGAACATTCACTCCAAAAGGGAGATCCCTGCCGGTTGTATTGCCGGGAGCCCCTGCCTTGAGGGCCTCCTTGCAGCATCTTATATGATGACGCAAATTATCGGGATGCATGCTACCTGCACCCAAAAGGCCCAAACCTCCGTTAAGGCTCACTGCAGATGCCAGACGCCATCCGCTGCACCATACCATTCCACCCGAAATGACAGGATGCTCTATTCCAAACAATTCACAAACTCTGTTCATACTACTCTGTTTTGGCTCCTTTCCTTCTCCACGCTGCAACACCAATTCCACCCAAAAGGAGCAATACCAATATTCCCGACGAAATCCTTGAGTACAACTCGCCCTGGCTAAAGCAAGGAGGGTTGAATGTAAACTCAATTGTATAATCACCCTTAGGCACTATAGCACCCCTGAGGATCCAGTTTGCCCTGAAAATATCGAGATTTTTGCTCTCGCCTCCATTTGCAGGGGTTATTGTCGCTTTCCAGCCAGGGTTGTAATAAACCTCACTGAACAGCACTATCTGTGGCCTGTCGCTTGAATAGTTATACACCATTCTGTTAGGGGCATAGCTTGCCAGTTCAATGAAGTTATTGAGGGACATGTCTGCGGTACCGTCCATGAATCCCTGCATCATCTGGCTTCTGGCAAAGGCCATGAAGCTCTCCTGTGAAAGGAACTCCCTTGAAACAACTGCATCAACTGCAGGGTTTATTGCCGCAAGGGCATTTATCTCTTCATTGGCATTGTTTGCCGGAACAACATTTTTTGCAAACCAGGCATTGCCCAATCTGTATTTGTTCTCAACAGGAGGGAGATTGCCGTTTATTACAATATATTTTGTATTGAGCATACTCAACACAGGGTGATATGTAAGTGCATTCTCTGCGTCCTCTATGGTCTTTATGTTTCCGAACTCTGCGGCAATTGCCCCAATCTCGCGGGTGATGTTCCTCTCAATGAGGTCCTGGTAGCGCTGCAGTTTTACAGGGCTGTAGCCACCGATGGTCTTGTGGTGGTAGCTTACGTAAGAATCATTGAATGTGTTTACGGAGAGGTCCAGTACCCTGTAGTGAGGATCTGTATCCTCAAGGATCATATCATCAACCGGACGCTTGGCAAAATTGCCCTTGAACTCCTTTTTGGTTACAAAATGGGAGCCGTTGAGATACCTTTTGTCAATTGTCCACAAATCCACAAGAACAAGAGCTGCAAGTATGATTGCTGCTGTTGCAGGTTTGATTTTCTTGAATTTCCAGCCAAGCACAAGCACAATTGCGGCAGCGGCAATGAAGAAGAAACTTCTCCATGCATCTGCACTCAACAGGGATTCCCTG
>JAFOER010000034.1 GCA_017380095.1 Bacteroidales bacterium | reverse complement strand
GTATCCCACCAGTCACACGGATCTGAGTTTGCTGTGAGGGCATGTGTTATCCATATCACCTTCTTTCCGTCCCCGGCTGCAGCGGGATTGAACTCCCTGGAGATATGGTAGCATATCTCAACCTCCTGCAGAGTCTCTCCTCCCTCCAGTGCCAATGGCTTGCCGTATCTGAAAACTCTCTTTTCCACGTTACTTCTGTTTTATGGATTCAAGTGCCTGCTCAAAATCTGCAATAAGGTCATCAATATCCTCAATGCCTACGCTTATTCTCAGTGTGCCTGGGGTAATTCCAATGCTCAGCAGCTCACTGTCACTCAACTGTCCGTGGGTTGTAGTTGCAGGGTGGGAGATAAGCGAACGGTTGTCTCCCAGATTGGTAAGCAATGTATACAGTTTGAGGTTGTTCACAAATTTACCGGTATCTTCCCTGCTGGTCTTCAAATCAACGGTAAATACTCCTCCAAAACCGTTTCTCAGATATTTTATTGCATTGCCGTGTGAAGGGTGGCTCTCAAGTCCAGGGTAGTTTACCCTTTCAACCATAGGGTGTTTCTCAAGCCATTTTGCAAGGGCAAGGGTGTTGTCGCATACGCGCTGGCATCTTAAAGAGAGGGTTTCGCAACCTGTAAGTACAAGGAATGCATTGAATGGTGAAAGGCAGCATCCGAAGTCCCTCAAGCCCACACATCTTACATATGCTGCAAACGCTGAGTTTCCAAAGTGCTCTGCAAACTTTATATTGTGGTATGATGCACAAGGCTCTGTAAGTTGCGGGTATTTTCCGCTTTCAAACCAGTTGAAGTTTCCGCAGTCAACCACAATGCCGGCCAAAGAGTTTCCGTGTCCGCCAATATATTTGGTAGCCGAGTGGCAGATGATGTTTGCCCCAAAATCAATTGGTGCACATACGTAGCCTGCACAACCGAATGTGTTGTCTACTATAAACAATATCCTGTGCTTTTTGCAAATCTCACTCAACATCTCAAAATCAGGCACAGAGAAATCTGAATTTGCAATGGTCTCCACATATATGGCCTTTGTATTCTCATCAATGAGGCTCTCAATCTCTTCCCTGTTGTTGCATTTGTTCAGTTTTACATTTATGCCAAGTTTTGGAAGGGTTACCTTAAACTGGTTGAATGTACCTCCGTAAAGGGCCATTGAGCTTATTATGTTGTCTCCGGCATTGCAGATTGATGTAATTGTAAGGAACTGTGCACTCATTCCGCAGGTAGCTGAAACGGCTGCGGTTCCCTTCTCCAATGCAGCTACCCTCTGCTCAAGCACATCTGCTGTAGGGTTGCCGAGTCTTGAATATATGTTTCCGGCCTCATTGAGTTCAAAAAGGTTCTTTCCGTGCTCCACATCCCTGAAAGCGTAAGCGGAGGTCTGGTATATAGGTGTAATGCATGCTCCTGTGGCAGGGTCTGGCTGGGCGCCTGCACGCACTTGTAGTGTGTCAAATTTATAGTTGGACATAATAATTTTATTATGCGGTTAATAATTGGTAATGATCAGAAGAATTCGGTTGGTGAAAAACCCTGTGCATCCGGCCCAAGATTAATCTGAGGAGAAAAATACAGCATCTTAGCGATGCATTCGCATCATGACAATACCCATCATATCCATGCCCATAGACGGCACAGGTGAAATCAGACAAATATGACGGTTATTTTTCATTCAATGCAAATATAATATTTTTTTAAATTGAAAAATCCCGAAAAATGCATTTTTTTACATTTTTCGGGATCTGTCTTTTGCAGCTATATCTATCGCTTGTTAAGCTCTGCTGTCATTCTTCTCTGTGAAGTGTTCTTGTCTGTCCTTATGCAAGGGCCTGAAGCACAACCGCCCTCACATGCCATAACCTCAATGAACGGTGCAGGACACTTGCCTGTTTTTGCATAAACCTTAAGCATTGCAATGTTCTTCTTGTTAAGGTTTGCAACCTTAAGTGCAGGAAGGTTTGCTTTGTCAAGGAATACTTTAACAGCTTGGGTAACACCACCGTCCTGTGCAAATCCGTGAGCCTCCTTAACTGCTGCGAATGACATTGGATAAGGCTCAATCTTGTTTACATCAACATCAAAGCCGTCGAAAATTGAACCAAGCTCCTCAAATGTCATTAC
>JAFOER010000033.1 GCA_017380095.1 Bacteroidales bacterium | reverse complement strand
ATGCATCTTACTGGCATTCCTCTGGCTTTTCTATGGGAGGTGGCTTTTGTAAGATAGTCGGGTTGCGTAGCGTGGGCAATTCCCATTCCCTTGTTATTGGAATCGCTGTCTTCAGACCATACAAATGCCCATGGCTCATTTTTAGAGCCAGCATCGTTTGAAGCGCTACCTCCAGTAGGTGTAAGAAATCCTGCGGCAGGGTAATATACTACCTGTTGAGGTATATCTTCTCCATTTTCATTTGGCCAGTATTGTTCTCCTTTTACTGTAAGATAAGATTTGAAACCACGCATTAGCAGATCACTTGCCAGCACTTTACCCGAGTTGCCGCTAAATATATTTGTTGTTATTGTAGCTACATTGTTGTAAACAATGTTGTAGTTTGTGTCTTTTGATCCTTGTACTGCCCAGTCATTCCATGTTTGTCTGTCGGGAAGCCTGTATCCCGGAGGACATGGGTCAAATATTGATTTTCCACCTGGGTTTGAACCGTTTGGCGCAGTTTGAGGGTCATTCCAATTGAAATCTTTATTGGTATAGTTTTCATGATGGGTCCATGACTCACTGTTTGTATTTCCTACAGATACTCCTTTTATGAATTTTAGAGGGTGCGTTATTGAGTATCCTATACCATTAATATCGCTTGAGGCATCGTTTGCTGTATTATACTCAACTGTTCCAAATTCATGATTTCTTGTATAGTAGTTGTATATGGAACTGTTATTGAAAAAAGGATCCTTTCTGCCATATTGGTAATACAGCAGTCCTTTATTGCCTATAGGATATATGTCTGCAGATAAAGAACCTATATTCCTGTCCATAATGTATTCTTTGTTCAAACTTGCATCCCATCCTTTATATCTGTGAACAGATCCTTTATGAGCAGCATAGATGTATTGTTTTTCATTACCATTACCATATTCCAAAGCCTGAGACGGGTCATATTCTGTAATCCATAGGTGCCAGCTCCAGCTTGGACGGTATGCATTGTCTTTGGTGTGGCCTACAGCTATCATTACATTTCCTATGGTGCCGGGGGCAACTGATATTTCAAAATAAGGGTCTGTGTTGCTGTGGCCTGAACCTTTTACAATTCGGAAGTTTTCATTTGTAATTGCAAAATCGCTTGCAATGATGAAGCACCTCCATTCTGCATTGTCGCGCAGGGAGTAGTTGTAGTTGTCTTCGTATTTGTTGTCTGTTCCTGTTCCCCAGAATTCCATAATTCGTTTTATGGGTATTCTGAAGTGCCTGTGCTGAGTTCCGTTTGGCATAGGGTTGAGGATATAACAGTTGGAAAGGGGATATTTCTGCTCGTCGGTAAAATCTACAAGTCCCCAGTCTGTAATTCTGCTGTCGTTGTCGGCATCACCTACTGCTGTTATTTCAAACGTATATGAGTAGGATTTGTTTGCATCAAGATTATGGTCATTCACCAGGTTTTCACCAAGGTAGAATGTGTATGTAAGCGGATAGTTCTCCGTTCCGTAAGAAGCATTTATCAGCAAATATGTTGATCCGTCGGGAGCATATTCATTTTTTGTTTTCTGTTGTGTTGATTGGGTAGTTCCCCTTTTGTTCACAGGTATATATATGGTATATGCTTTTTCGGATGTGTTTTCTGGCCATGGAATGAGACTGTAGTTTACTTTGTCGTATTCATATACTGCAGGGAACTGATCTTTAGAGTCTGATAGATCTGTTACATAGTATGATATAGATGGCGCGGAGCATAATTGTATAGAACTTATCTTTACAGTTCCTGCTCCGCTTGTACTGTTCTTAATTGTAATATTAAGTTTTGCTATGTTTCTTTTCAGCTTTGCGTTTATTTCAGTTGTACCGTCAATTCTCTCTTTCACCACTTTTCCGCTAAATATTATATGTTGCACATTCTCATTTTCATAACCAAACAGGTCTTCCTGCTCTTTTACGTATTTTTTTAGGGCTTTAAGATCTCCAAGTGTAGACCATTGGTTTATGGGGAATATACCGGGGTCTTCAAAAGTGTTGGCTATGAAGTATATTGCTCCAGTGTTTTCTGTAGATATCAGATTTGCGGTTCCGTTCCATGATCTGAAATCTTCTATATATTGAGGCACCCCAATCACTCTGGAATCATCTGAAGTGCCATTGAATTGTATAATCCACAAGTCCTTGATCACATCCTGTGCAGATGTAATCTCAATTGGGTCATTTATGGCTTTTGTGCCCAATTCGTTTTCTATTGCCAATGATAATTTTACGCATACAGACTCACCTTCTGCCGAGTTGTTTGCAGGAGTTTCGAGTCTTGTACAAGCGCACATTCCAATTACAAGTAATATATATAGAAATTTTTTCATGTCAGTTTCTGTTGTCTGTAATGCATCTTACCGGGAATGCCCTGCTCTTTGATACAGTGTTCATTGCCGCCAAGTGGTCTTGTTGGGATGTGTATCCGTATCCATTGTGTACAGTTGGCGAAACTTCAGCCCAAAGGAAACTCCATTTTTCGTATAATCCATTGGTCTTATTGTCGCTAGGCAGGTTGCCATGTGCAGAAATTTCTCCACTTGTTGGTACAAGGTATCCGCTTGCAGGAATATATATTGCGTTATCGGGAATAAGAATATCTTCTCCCTGGTATGGCCAGTATTGAAGTCCTTTTATTTTATTGTATGGCTTGAAGTTGTTTTTGTAATAGCTGTCTATGAGTTCTGTTTTATCAGGGAAATGTGAACTTTTGAAAGCATTGGTTGTTCTTTTTGATTCATTGTGCCATGTAAAATCTGACCATGTGTCTTTATGTGGAAGCCTGTATCCTGGAGGGCATGGGTCAAATATTGATTTGCGACCCTCTCTTGAAGCCTCTTTATCTGTGGTATGGTCATTCCATATTATGTTGGGATTGTCTTCGTTTGGCGAGTATTTGCTTCCAACAGCCCAGTTTGTGTGGTCATTGCTGTTTCCACCTGGAATTTGTTCTCCCTTTATAAATGTCAAAGGGTTTCTTATCGCATATAAAACACCGTTTGACTGGTTTGCATTGCCATAGGTTTCACTTCTTCTTGTGTGACCAGTGTTTTCCGGGTATAGATAAAAGCTGTTGCTGAATAAGAACGGGTCTTTTCTTCCGTACTGGTAATACAACAGTCCTTTGTTGTCTTCTGGATATTTGGCAGTAACAGATCCCAGGTTTCTGTCCATGATGTATATTCTGGAATTTGTTTTCCAGAATGTACCCTCATATCTGTGCACATCACCACCAGTTACAGGGTATATATATACTCCCGATATATTGCTGTTCCATTCCAGTGCTTCATACGGATTGTAGTCTGTTATCCACAAATGCCAGCTCCAGCTGATGTTCTTTGGAGACGAATTGTCATCAGGACCAACACCTATAATCACATTCCCTTTTACGCCTGGTGCAACTTTTACCTCAAAATAAGGGGATGTATTCTTAGTGCCATTATTTTTATGCAATATGAAATTTTCTGAAGTTATCTGAAAATCGCTGGTAAGGATAAATGCCCTCCATTTCCCTTCATTGTTGCGGAGAGACATTGTAATATCATTTTCATACTCGTTTTTGCCAATGTCTTCTCCCCAGAATTCCATTATACGGTTGATTGGAATCCTGAATGTTCTCATACCATATCCTTCAGGCATAGGATTTAGAATATAGCTGTTTGCATTTGGGTATCTGTTACTTGTGAAATCAACTGTACCCCAATCTTCTATTCTTGAGTCTGTTTCACTATCGCCCACGGTGTTGATTGAAATGTTGAATGTGTAGTTCTTGTTTGATAGTATATTGAAATTGTTGGTAAGGTTTTCCCCCAGGTAGAAAGTGTACGAAATAGGGGTGACATTTTCTCCTTCTTTATAAGTGCCATTCAGTATAAGATATGTTGCATCTTCAGGATGGCCTATATTCTTATAGGCTGGAGTCACACTTCCTGTTGTTCCCCTTTTATTTACCGGCATATATGTGGTAAATCGAAGGGTATTTTCCCCATTAGGCCATGTTTTTTTCTCATAGTTGAAGGTTGTGAAACTTCTTGTTGCCGGAAATGTGCCTTGCGTTTCGTCGGGAATATAAAAACTCACCTTTGGAACCGAGCACAATTGGGCATTCAGCAGAGTTACTCTGTTGTTGGCAGGAGTGTTGTTGGTTATCTGTATGTTAACCTTTGCTATGTTTCTAGAAAGAGAAACTGCTATGTCCATACCTTCTGTTATCTCCGCAATATCTTCCCTTGCAAAAAATATAGGATGATAATTTTGTAAGTCATTTCCAAAAATGGTGTATTCATCTGTAAGTTCCCTGCTTCTGGCTTTAAGGTCTGCTATTGTTGATCCTTGGGCTATAGGAAATGCATTCTTGTTTTCAAAAGTATTGGCAATAAAGAATATTGATGTTGGGCCTGTAATACTTACAAGTTTGATTTTGCCGTCGAAAGTGCTGAAGTCACTGATATATGTTGGCTCTCCAATCAACACAGAATTGTCTTCTACACCTCTGTACTGTATTATCCACAGGTTTTTTATTACATCTGTAGCTTTATTGATTGTTGATGGATCATGAACTGCTTTTGTCTGCACCATATCCTCAGATACACTTACATCCAAACCTGCAACTGCACTAAGATTTAGGTTAACCTCAACCTCAGCACCTTCAGCTACAGTTGCAGTATACTCCTGCTTTTCACAAGCCTGAGCTAGAATAAATACTATCAATATGTATAAAAGCCTCTTCATTCTATTCAATTTTTCCAGTGCCTCCATCTATCTCTACCCATTCAAGTACATGCTCAGAACCATCTTCAAGTGGCAATGTTATATTCCAGGAACTTATATCTGAAATATCTCCTTCACACGGATTGTTGGGAACCCATGCAGATGCAGTTATAAGAATATCAACATACATTGAGTTGATGGTTATTGTGAAATCATAAGTGTTTTGAGGAAGGAAATTCCAACCCAAAGCTGCTGTGAAAGTTACAGATTGTGTAGATGATGTTCCTGTTTTTATCTCAAAAGAAGGAAGCGGCCATTTTGGAACACCCTGAGAATCTTTTTCACCATAATCCATTGAAAGGATATATTGGTTTTCAACAACTTTCATGCTTTCTCCTGTTGTGAGTACCAATCCTGTCTGTGCGTTTTCAGGGTTATAGATGTCTACAGATACAACATCATCTGCTTCATAATAGAATCTTCCGTCTGCAGGTCTGTAGTATCCTTTGTCTATTACATTCTTGAATGTAATGTCCTGCAGGGTAGTGGACGTTATGCTTGTTCCGCACTTGAATGTTATGTTTATCTTTGAGCGCTGCTGTTTGAGCATAAGTTCAGAGGCATCATATATGTATTGTCCTGTAGCGTTTTCCTCCTTAACGTAAACACCGTTCACATTTACATTTATTACATTGCTTATATATACAGGCTGCTCGTTCTGTGCAAGATTCCTGTTGAAAAGGTATCCGTTTATTCCGTTATGTCCGTTTATAGGTTTCATTGCAATGGCCGGATATACTACATGCATCTTATATGGCCCGTCAATGGCCCTAAGTCCAGATGCTCCTGTATTGTCAACTTCAACGAATTCTCCGGCGGCATTTACTGTGCAAGGGGAAAATTCTCCGTTCAATGTCAAGTCTGCATATGTTCCGGTGTATTCTTTACCTACTGTTACTGTTCCGTCAATACCGTTTGCATATACCCTATAGGCTTTACCATCACCCTTTCCTTTGGTGAAAATGCCGTTTACAAGCTCTTTAAGATGCCCAATATCATCTTTTAAAGCCTCTTTGCTGCAGGATATTGCTACAACAGCAACAATTACATATATGATGTGCCTGAGTTTCACTTCTCTCTAGAATTCAAGTTCATGTTTATGTGTTGTCCAGGTTTCATCCACTTTCACTTCAACATTATCTATTAGCATGTAATTGTTGAAAGTGAAGTTGAAAGTGTATGTATAACCTTGTTTGAATACAGTTTCGTTTCCAACTTTTATGTCGTTTTTCTTTATAGGATAGGTTGCTCCAATTTTCTGGCCGTTGAATGTAAATTCAAGTATGTAGTCACCATCTTCCAAATATTCTGTAGGGAATATCATAAATGGAAGTTCTACACTATTTTCAGATGTGAATTTTATATCTTCCTTAGTGTAATCTACTGTTATGGATTCACTTTTGCAATCATCAGTGAATGTATTGAATGTGCCATTGATAGCATTTAGTTTTCCAGTTCCATAAAGTTCTGTTGCACCCCCAGTTTTTTTTCTAAGTGTGATAGATGTTACTTTCATTTCGGAAACACTGTGCTTGCATTTCAATTTTATCCACAGAAGCGATAAAGCATGCTTATATTGTAATGTTACAATTTTGCTTTCTCCGTCTGGTTTCAAACTGTTTGCAGTAGTTCCGTTCTGTATTGCCCACATTATATCTGCTGCTGATTTTGAGTCTCCTCCAAGTGTGACTGGGATAGATTTTATATCTGTACACCCCTGTATCCAAGGAGCATATCCCATCATGGTAATTTGTTTGCTCAACGAATATATTGTTGGGGGCTCAATAAGGAATACATCTTCAAAGTTGGTGCTTGAATTCTCAAATCTGAACTGCCATCCCAATGTTTGGTTTGCATAATATGCTCTTACATTCTGATATCTGGTTCCGTACAGATCAAATCTTTCCAGGGGTTTGATGGCTCCATTGCCATCCAATTCAGAATGGTATACAAAAAGGCCCAGAGTGCTTCCATCGGGAAAAACATTTCCGGTTACTGCAGCTTTAGATGTCTGTTCTATGTTGGTATGCAATTTTATTTCTGTTGCCCCTCCATATGCAATATCATCTTTAGAGCATGCAACTGCCATAATTGCGAATAATATGCCTGAAAGTATCTGTTTCATTTTATTTCAGCATCATTATGTATGTTACCTGATGGTGTCCATGGCTCAATTGTAGGGGAGATAGAGATTAAGGACGCTGTTGTTACATCCAATGTGAAATTGTATTTTATCTTCTGCCCGGCATTCCATGTGCTGTTAGGCAATACCATTGAAGTGTTGAATTGTGCTATAATGGTATTGTTCACATCTTTCTTTACATATGAAAAAACAACGTCAATTATTGTTTTCACTTTGTTGGCATTACCCCCATCACCTGCAGTCAAAGGATTTATTGATTGTGGCAACAAATATAGATATCCCTCTGCAGTTGAGATGTCCTGATAAGCATTATTGTTTTCATCTTTGTTGGGAATAGGAGTTTTAGCCAACGTGTATTTATCTGACTGCAATGTGTACAAGGCTGTCTTTGGTGCGTTGTAAGACAATTCTGCCCATTCAAAGAAATTACCATTCTGGTCAGGTTTGCAGATTATTGTGTTTTCCCCTACAACATTTTTAAGGACAATCTCGTCAATTACCATATTGCAGTTATCAAGTGTACCTACATAATTTGCTGCAAAAGAGATCCAGGTAAGAGTATGTTTTAAATTGAACTGTACCGGTGGAATGTTCCCGTTTGCGTCAGGTGTGCTGGTCCTGTCAAGAACTGCGCGTGCCACACAAAAATCCTTCTGCATTGCAGGATTTTCATTAGGGGAATAACGTATCCGTAAATTTTTGTCTGAATTCCAGTCTTTCTCTTCCGGTCCCTGTATATCTGTGCCATTTGAGATGTATGGTGCATAGGCAAAGAAACTGAGTTTCATATTCTGGTCAAATGGCCAGTAATGCTTTGGAGATGCACTCCAGCCTTCAGAATTCTTGGATACCTTCACATTGTTCATGTGGCTTTTCAGGTTGCTGCTTTGTGAAAAATCCACACCGTCACTTTCAAGTGAAGCATACACACCCATATCGTAGATATTTGAATTTGTAAGCTCATTAGCCTTTACATCTGCAGATAAGGAAAAAGATATCTCTTGGCCCCAAACAATTTCTGGTTGGGTCTTGGTGCATGATATGACTATAGTGCTATAAATCAATATATAT
>JAFOER010000032.1 GCA_017380095.1 Bacteroidales bacterium | reverse complement strand
CCAATTGCTCCTGCACAAAAACTATAAACTCCCGTAACTTCATATAGCGTTGTCACAAAAACAGCCCCAAGCGTGCCCACTATCGGCACCACGGGCACAAAACACACCCTCAACGTGCCCGGCAGCAATGAACTACCTGATATTCTCAATAAGGGTATTCACAAACTCCCCTACAGAAATGCCCGCAGCACGCACCTGTGCCGGCACAAGACTCATTGGAGTCATTCCGGGCACGGTATTGGTCTCAAGGAAAAATATTTCCTCACCGCGCACAATGTAATCCATCCTCACAAGACCGCTACAGCCCATATATTTATAGATTTTCTCAGTAGTTTCCTGAATTCTGGCTGTAAGTCCACAAGGAATATCAGCAGGACATATCTCCTGGCTCTCTCCAAGATATTTTGCTTCATAATCAAAGAACTCCCTTGTGGTTACAATCTCGGTAACGGGCAACTTCACCAGTTTATCACCATCCTGGTAAATGCCGTTGGTAAGTTCCCTTCCCACTATGCTCTCCTCTATAATTACAGAATCGTATTCCTTGAACACAAGCTCCACTGCAGCCTCCAGATCCTCTACCCTCTTTACTTTTGTAATGCCAAAACTGCTGCCGCCATTGGTAGGTTTCACAAATACCGGAAGGCCAAGTTCCGCTACAATTTCCTGAGGATTGTAGCCGCTTCCCCTGCGGATGAAAACATCCTTGGCCATCCTTATACCTGCATGCTCAATGAATCTCTTGCATGAATGCTTGTCAAACGTGATTGCAGAAACATACGCACTGCAGGTATTGTAAGGTACACCCATCATCTCAAGGTATCCCTGAAGCAGACCGTTCTCCCCCGGTGTCCCGTGGATCATGATGAAGGCCATATCAAACTTCACCTTTCCCCCGTCATGCACAAAAGAGAAATCACTCTTGTCTACCTGCACTCCAGCCCCAACGGCCCCTGCACAAAGGGCATCAAGACACCTCTGCGGCAACTCTTCCTCCACATCCTCACCTGACGGATTCAGCACCAGCCAGTCCACCCCTCTGAGAAGCACCTCGTACACATCATACTTTTCCCTATTTATGTTTCTGGAAACATTCCTTCCGCTCTGGATTGAAATCCCAGCCTCCTCAGAGTTTCCACCATATATCAACGCAATCTTTTTCTTCATCTTGCAATCCTGTCTCTAAAATCCAAAATAGTTCTCCTCCTGGGCAGCCTTCTCCTGGGCAGCAATGTCGCTGTCACTGCCGTCACAATTGAGGTTGAGGCTAAAGCCCTGCGGAGCCACAAACTGGTCATACGGAGTTACGCCCAATGTGCCGTCCTCCATAACCTTCTTCATAAAGATACCCCAGATTGGAAGGGCCATATTGGAACCACCTCCAAGGGCCAGCGAGTTGAAGTGAACCTGCCTGTCCTCTGCTCCAACCCAGACACCTGCCGTAATTTTAGGAGTATATCCTATAAACCAGCCGTCGGACTGGTCGTTGGTGGTACCGGTCTTGCCGGCTACCTCTCCTTCCTTAACATATTTGCTCCTTATGCGGGCCGCTGTACCCTCATTCACCACACCTTTCATAAGATTTACCATCAGGTATGCTGTCTGTTCGCTTACCGCCTCCTTTCTGCGAGGGGTAAATGTAGCAAGCACATTGCCCATCTTGTCCTCAATTCTGGTTACATATACAGGCTCGGCATAAACACCCCTGCCAGGGAATGT
>JAFOER010000004.1 GCA_017380095.1 Bacteroidales bacterium | reverse complement strand
TTGATGTTTGCCTTTTCCTAACGATAATAGTATGCTAACTCCATTCTCTTTTCGCTGGCACAAACTCTCCAACACCTTTTGCCTTATCCTGCTCGCTCCATAGGTGTTCAACCGAAATGCAAGGGCAATGACCACTTCAAGATTGTAGAATGTAGCCCAACTTGCAGGAGTAGCCAAATCGCATCGTTGGGTGGTTGCAGAGCAAAATACCCCATTCTTGTATATTGCTCTAATGGCAGCTCTGAGGGTTGGGGCGATTACCCCGAACAACTCCACCAATTCTATTTCAGACATCCAAACACCATTGCTTGGAATATTCACCTTGCCGCTTTCGCTGATTGTTATAATTGCTCGTTCCATAGTTACATTGCTATTGAGATTTCACTAAACGATTGATTAAGTCTGTTGCCGAACATAGTCAAATCCTTGTCGATTTTCTCGGTGGTAATCTTCGCGTATCGCTGTGTCGTGGTTATGTTCGTATGCCCCAATACTCGGCTGACACTCTCAATCGGAACACCCTTACTGAGAGCCAATGTCGCGAACCCATGGCGAGTGCAGTGGAAGGAAATATCCTTTGAGATACCGCACTCTTTTATCATCTTTTTCAGCGGTTTACAGATATTCCAATAGTTGAGATTTGGGAATACGAGTTTGTCCTCTTGAAATCTCTCATATCGCTTGATGATCTGTAATGGAATATCCAATAGCTTCACTTGGAAATTGACCTTTGTTTTGTGTCGCTTGGATAGAATCCACTTCTCTCCGTTAATCTCTACAATATCATCGGTAGTCAGTTCTTTAATATCCACGAATGACAAGGCTGTGAAACTTGCGAATACGAACAAGTCTCGGATATAAGCCAACTTCTTATCTGCAAACTCGTGAGTCATTACAGCCTTGATTTCTTCTTCTGTAAGATATTGTCGCTCCTTGATATTCTGATTTACTCGATACTGAGCGAATGGATTTCGTGGTGTCAGTCCATTATAATGAGCCTTAGAAACAATTGTCTTCAACCACATACAATGTGACCATACACTGCCATTATGTAGTCCTGCATCAGTAGAGAGATAAATTTCATACTCCTTGATAAAATCAGGAGTAAGTTCAAGCATGGAAATATCACTACGCTTGTAGCATTTCTTGATGAATGCAGCCAAATGATTTCGTGACCTTACACGCACCTTATAGGAACTTGCAGCACGGTCTATGCCGATACGCTTCTTGAAACTCTCGTTATCTTTATCAAATACACCGAGCAGTGTTTCATACTCTGTTCCTATTCCTTGATAGGCATTGCGTACCATTTCGGCAGTAACATAGGCTTCTCTATCCGAGATGCGTTGATAATGCTTGATGATTTGAGCCTTGATGTTATCCAAAGCCAAATTGATGTCTCTTGATTCTTTGCTCTTGCCTTTGGCTCGATTGCCTTTGGCATCCCACATTGTTTTTGCAATGGTCTGTTTGCAACTGAATTGTGCCACCGAGCCATTGATTGTAACTCGTCCCATAATAGGGACAATACCGTTTTTCTCCTTGCTTCCGTTCACGTAGAACAGCACCTTAAATGTACTTCGCATAATCTAATTCTTTTTGGTTACAAAATTAGTTATCAGCGAGTTGTACATTGTTATGCAGAATGTGGAAGAGAGTAGAAATAAACTCCAACGACCTATAAACGTGCCTCGTTATCAGGTAATGATTTGAAAACCGTCCGCCCTCATTACCTTTCATTTTCTTGCACTATTGCATCTGCGAGGCTTTCATCAAAAGTCCTCATAAGTCATTGAACACCAGTGCCGCCATCATTATTTTCCCTCATTCGTTAGATTTTTCCAGAGATAATGGATATATTTGCCGTTATAAAAGCAGATTTTTATGACATCACTTTCGGCAGCCAAGATCAAGTTCATCCGTTCACTTTCCCAGAAGAAATTCAGGGATGCAAATAACCTTTTCATTGCGGAAGGGGAAAAAATAGTGGCAGAAGCACTTGCTTCGGGGTATAATGTGAAGGAAGTTTATTATGAGAATGAGATTGGCCGTGAGTGCATGGAGCGCATTACCTGCCTCTCCTCCCCTTCTCCTGTCCTTGCAGTTATAGAGAAACCCAAGCATACTCCCGACAGCATATTGAAGGACCTTTCTTCCAATTTGTCGGGAAAAAAAACGCTGTTCCTTGCTCTTGACGGTGTAAAGGATCCGGGCAACCTGGGTACCATCATACGTATTGCCGACTGGTTTGGAGTTGATGCAATTTTTGCAAGTCCCGGAACTGTAGAGGTATATAATCCCAAAGTGGTTCAGGCTACTATGGGTGCAATTTTCCGCAAGCAGGTAATTTATGCGGATTTGCAGGAGGTGTGCAGGAAATTCATTGAAGCAGGTTTGCCGGTATATGGCACTTTCCTGGATGGAAAGAACCTGTATGAGAACCTCCCTTCAGATAAAAAGCAAGGCCTCATAGTTATGGGAAGCGAATCTTTTGGAATCTCCCCACAACTTGAAGCCCTTATCAACAATAAACTTCTGATTCCGCCATACCCTGCAGATTCTGTAACTTCAGAATCCCTTAATGTGGCAATTGCCACTGCCATCATTTGTGCGGAGTTCAGAAGGTAATCTATTTTGTTATCCTTTGCCTTACTGCCTCGTAAAGTATAACTGAGGCTGCAGCTGAAACATTGAGTGAACCTATGTTTCCGGCCATTGGAATTTTGGCCTCAGCATTTGCAAGTTTGCGGATAGGGTCTGAAACACCTTTGTCCTCTGCTCCCATTACAATTGCTGTTGCACCGGTAAGGTCTGCATCATATAGGTAACCCTCTGCCTTCTCTGTAGCTGTTACAATCTGCACATCGCTCTGCTGAAGGTAGAATACTGCTGTCTTGAGGTTCGGAACCTTGCATACGTCAATTCTCAACAATGCGCCTGCAGATGTCTTTATGGCGTCCGGTGTTATTGAAGCACCACCTTTTGCAGGAAGGATAATGCAATCTACACCTGCACACTCTGCGCTGCGGGCAATTGCTCCAAAATTTCGGACATCACTTACGCCATCAAGCATCAGGAACAACGGATTTTCCTTCTTTGCAAATGCTTTTTCTACTGCATCTTCCAGTGTCACATAATCAACGGAAGGGATCATTGCAATCACACCCTGGTGTCTTGCACGGGTAATTTTATCCAGTTTCTCAACAGGAACGAACTGGAAAGCTATCTGTTTTTCCTGAAGCAACGAGAACAACTGCTGGAACTGTTCTCCTGTAAGTCCTTTTTTCAAAAGTACCTTTTCAATGTTTTTTCCTGCAGAGATTGCCTCAAAAACAGGGTGCATTCCAAATAGATAATTTGTTTTCTGTTCCATATCTTAATTTGTTTTATTCACTTAATTCCGCCCATTCCTCCATTTTGGCATCAAGCTCACGTTTGGCGGCATCATATTTTGCTGTAAGTTCCAGAATTTTTGCTGTGTCTGTAGCTGAGCCCAACTCTTCCTCAAGTTGTGCTATTGTACCTTCAAGTTCCTCAATCCTGGCTTCACATTGCTGTATTTTCTTTTTAAGCTTGCTCTTTTCCCTCTCTATCTCCTTCATCTGCTGGTATGAAAGCTGCGCTTCTGCTTTGGCTTGCTGTGGTGCTGCAGACGAAGCTGTAGCCGATGATGGGGCCTTTCTCTCCAGTTCACTCAGGTTCTCAAGCCTTTTGCGGGCAAGGAAGTCCTGTACTCCACCCAGATGTTCCTTAACCTTGCCGTCCTTGAATTCATAGATCTTGTCTACAAGTCCGTCCAGAAAATCGCGGTCGTGTGATACTATTACCAAAGTGCCGTCGTAAGCCTGCAGAGCCTGCTTGAGGATATCTTTTGAGATAAGGTCCATATGGTTTGTAGGCTCATCCAGTGCAAGAAGGTTGTGTGGCTTGAGCATCAGTTTTGCCATTGCAAGACGGGCACGCTCGCCACCGCTCAACACTGCAACCTTTTTGTCTATATCTTCACCCCTGAACAGGAATGCTCCCAATATGTCCCTCAGTTTTGTCCTTATGTCACCAACCGCAATCTTGTCCAATGTATCAAATACGGTGTCATTCTTGTCAAGGACATCCTCCTGGTTCTGGGCGAAGTAACCCATATCCACATTATATCCCAGGCCGGCTTCACCGTCTATCGGGAAGAGTTCCCTTGTGATTATTCTCATAAGGGTAGTCTTTCCTTCACCGTTCCTTCCTACAAAGGCAATCTTCTCTCCCCTCTCT
>JAFOER010000031.1 GCA_017380095.1 Bacteroidales bacterium | reverse complement strand
GTTATTGCGTTGGCCTTGAAGTGTGCAAGCTTGCGCGGAACCGAGCCTTTTGGAGAGTTCTGCATAAGTTTCTTCCTCTGGGGCCTCATAGCTGCTGCACATACCTCGTATGTCGCCTGGTAGTCCCCGTCATTAGGGATATACATGATGAGGGATTTCATCCTCTCCGCAAGGAGATCCTTCATCTGGTTCATCTGCTCCTGAGGGGTGAACTCGCTGTGCTCTGCAAGGTATTTGCCCACATTTATTGCCTCACCCACGGTTACGTTTACAGTTGAGCGGAAACGGAAGAAGTTGCCGTACTGTATGCCTACCGGCACAATGTACAGCGGGGTGTCCGGCATAAGCTCCTGCGCCTGGAAGGCAATTCTGAAGATTCCTTTGGAAAGTGGCTGGGCAGAGTGTTTTGCTTGGTGCTGCCCTTCTGGGAAAATGCAGAAAGGGACTTTGTCCTTGAGCACGTCAACAGCTTTCTCTATAGTCTCGTTGTTCTTCTTTACCTCGTTGATGCCGTCGCGCATACGCATGATAGGCATAATTTTAAGGAATGCGAAGATTTTGGCAAGAGTGCGGTTCTTGAAGATGTCTGCACGTGCAACAAATACCTTGGGCTTGCGGTCCATAGCCAGGATCACAAGGGCATCCATAAGGGCGTTTGTGTGGTTGGGTGCATAAATTACAGCACCGTCACTGGGTATATTCTCAGTGCCGGTGTACTGTATTTTTCTGTAAGACAATTTTAGGGTAGAGTCTACGTAATGACGCAGAAAACTGTATAACCCGTCCTTGTCCTGGATTTTTCTTTTTCTCATAATTATTCTACAATAGGTTTCCTGCGGAACAGGTACGATACTGTAAGGCCGGAAATTATATGCCATATTCCCCACCATGCAGTAATGATAAGCATTCCTCCGTAATGGCCGTGCCATATCTCAGGAGGGAAGATGTGTGGGTTAAACAGCAGGATAAGTCCAAGGCCCGAGTTCTGGATACCTGTCTCTACAGTAAGGGATCTGCAGTCCCTTATTGGAAGTTTTGCAAGTCTTGCTCCAAAGTAGCCTGTTGCAAGGGCAAAACCATTATGTATAAGTACAATGATGCAGACAAAGTGAAGGTTCTCAATGAACAGCTTGAAGTTCTGTGAGAAAGATGCAACTACCATTGCAAGGAACAGCAGTATTGAAATGTACTGTGTAGGCTTGCTGATTTTCTTTGTAATGCCGGGGCAGTATCTTGCACAAAGCATACCCAATACAATTGGAACTCCCAAAAGGAGTAGAATCTGCTCAAGCATAGGGAAGAACGGTATTACAAGGGTTGGAATATTGCTTCTTATTGCAATGATCTGGCTGTAAAGCGAACCCCAAAGGAAGAAGTTGAAAGGGGTTACCAGTGGTGCAAATGCTGTTGTGATTGCTGTAAGGGATACAGAAAGCTCAATATTTCCTTTTGAAAGTGATGACATGAAGTTGGAGATGTTTCCTCCAGGGCAGGATGCCACCAGAATCATACCCAACGCAATCATGGGGGTAATCACAGGTGAAAGGATAAGGGCAACTGCAAATGTTACCGCAGGAAGGGCTACCCACTGCAGGAATATTCCTACAAATACGGATTTTGGATTTTTGAATACATCCTTGAAGGTCTGGAACTTTATTCCAAGTGCCACACCAAACATTATAAATGCAAGTATAATGTTTACAACAGCCATGCCGCCCTGGCCAAAATTGATGCTTAGGGCATTAAGGCTTTCCAATTGCTCTTTCATAGTATGTAGGTTTAGTAGTCTGCAAATATACACTTTTATTCTTAAAGTTGTCCTTAGAGGGTGTTTTTATACCCGTAAAAGTTGAAAAGTGTAATTATGGCATTACAATAGAGAACCTATGATTTTTACTATAAAAGCGGCCAGCCAGGCCATTGTGCAGCTGTAAATGGTCATGAACAGAGCCCATTTGCCCCCTGCTTCCTTCCATATTGCAGCTATGGCCGCTATGCATGGTATATAAATGAGTATGAACAGCATCATGGAGTATCCTACCGCAGGTGTAAATATCCTTTCTCCTGCTTCGGGGCCACTTTCATACCTCTGTTCCACCAGTTTGTTCTGCAGGGTTACCTCAGAATCGTCGGGAGACTGGTAAAGGACTCCCATGGAACTGAGGATAAGCTCCTTTGCGGCAATTCCGGTAAAGAGGCTCACTCCAATTTTCCAGTCATAATCCAGGGGCTTGAATACCGGTTCCACAAACTGTCCTATCTGGGCAATGTAAGACTGCTCTATCTGCTCATATTTCTGCTCTGCCTGCAATGAGTGTACGGCGTTTTCAACCTCAGCTTCAGGTGCATTGCTTTGCATTGCCTGTTCTATGAGTGTATCATAATCCTTGGAGAATGTGGTCTTGTGCGGGAAGTACCCCAAAGCCCAGATGAAAACTGAGCCAACCAGGATTGTTGTACCCATCTTGCGCAGGTACTGCTGGCTGCGTCCCCACATGTGGCTCACGGCATTCCTTACGGTAGGCATCCTGTAAGGAGGGAGTTCCATTACAAACGGCACATCGTCCTTTTTGCCCAATACATTCCGCAGCATATAGGCTGTAAACACAGCCATAAGCATTCCTGTAAAATAGATTGAGAAGAGTATTGCCCCCTGCCATTTTGTAAACAGGGCGGTTACAAACAGCATATATATAGGGTATTTGGTGCTGCATGACATGAACGGAATCATCATTATTGTAATGAGCCTGTCGCGCCTGTTCTCAAGGGTGCGGGTAGCCATTATGGCCGGTACATTGCATCCGAATCCCATAATTATAGGTATAACGGATTTGCCGTGCAGCCCTATCTTGTGCATGATCCTGTCCATAAGGAACGCCACACGGGCCATATATCCGGTATCCTCCATAAATGAGAGGAACAGGAACAGTATCATAATCTGCGGGAAGAAAACAATCACGCTTCCCACACCTGCAATTGCACCGTCAACCACCAGGTCCCTCACCACTCCTGCAGGGAGTATATTCCCGACAAATTCACACAGCCACGCCACACCTGCATCAATCCAGTCCGTAGGGGCCTGGCCCAAAGTGAATGTGAGCTGGAAAGTGAGGTACATGAACAGGAAGAACAGCGGCAACCCGAACCATTTGTGGGTAAGGATGTTGTCCAGTCTGTATTTTCTGCTCTGCAGATTGTTTTCCGCATGGGTATATGTCTCCTCCAGTGCGCCGTGGATGAAGGCGTATTTGGCATCTGTAATTATTGATGCCGAGTTGTCGTTGTATTCCTTTTCAATTTTCTTCACCTGTCTGGCAGCGCAATCCAGAATCTCCTGAGTATCCCCAATGTCTGCGATGCGTTTTATGAACACCTTGTCCCCCTCAAGAAGCTTGATAGCCGCATATTGCGGGTGAATCTTGTTTTTCAGCTCTTCGTTCTGCTTTATCAGTTGTTTGACTTCAGTGAGGGAATTGTTTATTGTAGTGCCGTAGTTGATGTGGAAGTGCCTGTATTCTGCAGTATCATTGAACATGGAGATTATGCATTCGAGCAGCTCCGGCAGTCCCTGTCCCCTGGTTGCCACAACGGGGATGAAGGGGATGCCTATCATTTTTCCCAGCAGTTCATAGTCAAACTTGTCTCCCTTGAGTTCCAGCTCGTCGTACATGTTCAGGGCTGCAACAACCTTAATGTTCATGTCAATGAGCTGGGTGGTGAGATAAAGGTTCCTTTCAAGGTTGGATGCGTCAATGACATTCACAACCACGTCGGGAAGAGTATCCAGCAGATGTCTCCTTACATAGAGCTCCTCCGGGGTGTATTCGCTCATTGAGTAGGTGCCGGGGAGGTCTGTGATGTTTATTGTGTATCCGTTGTGGAAGAATTGTGCAGTCTTGAGGTCTACGGTTACGCCACTGTAGTTTCCGGTCTTCTCATTCCTGTTGGCTGCGGTATTGAAAAGGGTAGTCTTGCCGCAGTTGGGGTTGCCCACCAATGCCACGTTTATGGTATTCATCTCGGTGCGTACCCTCTGCATGAATGTCTCGTCAGTAGCTATTGTTCCCCCCTCAAAAGGGTGCTCGCAGTTCCTGTACTCCTCTTTGGAGACGATTTCTATAAGGTTTCCCTCATTTTTTCTCAACGAGATGCGGTACCCCATTATCTCAAGTTCCATGGGGTCGCCAAGAGGGGCTTTCTTTATGACTCTTACCGCAACTCCCGGCACAAATCCCATCTCGGTAATGCGCTTGCGGAAAGCTCCGTAGCCTTTCACTTTTGTTATTATACCCTCCTGTCCGGGGGTGAGGTCTGACAATATTTTTATATTATTGGATGACATTGCTGCACAATATTGCTAAAATAATGTGCAAATATAGAGAAAGGGTGCTGTTGCTGTAATCACTAATTTGAGGTATTTTTGCAAAAAACAGGAATGATGAAGATTTTGAAGAAAGCAGTTGCTTTTGTGGTGGCCCTGCTGGCATTTTTCTTTTATCTGGCGCAGGAGCTGGAAATGTCCCCTATGGGATATAATGAGGTTGTACAGGAGGATTGCGCGGGTATGGAAATTCCGGAAATGGTTTCCGGTGCCCCTGAGCAGATAATATCATATTTGGGTTATACCCTTTCGTACAACAACGGAACCCGCCTGCCCAACTGGGTGGCATACGAGCTCACTGCAGAGGAGGCGGAAGGGGAGAATCCAAGGAAGGACCGTTTCAGGCAGGATCCCCAGGCATATGGGCCCCAGGGAGACAAGGAAGACTATAAACACTCCGGCTGGGATAGGGGGCATATGGCCCCGGCAGGCGATTTCAAATGGAGTGAGGAGGCAATGGACGAGACCTACTATTTTACCAATATATGTCCCCAGAACACCCAGCTCAACACAGGCGACTGGAAGGAACTTGAGGAGCAGTGCCGCAGGTGGGCTGTCAAATATGGCAAACTGTATATAGTTTGCGGCCCTATTGTGCAGGAAAACCGCCACGGGACACTTGGTGAGAACAAGGTTGTCATTCCCGACAAATTCTACAAGGTTATCCTTATCCCTATGGAGGGGCAGTGGCATGCGGCAGGTTTCATTTTTGACAATCCGCCGCAGAGGAAGTCGAGGATAAGCGGCAAGCCTCCGGTAAAGAGACCTTTGAAGTCTTATATGGAGGATATTGGGGAGATAGAACAGATGACGGGTATTGATTTCTTCCCCAAATTGTCGGGAGAAATGGAATTGTTGACATTATAAAAAGGAAATTATATGAAAAGGTACAGATACAGTTTTATGTTGCTGGCAGTGGCTTTTGCTTCCGTACTGTTTTGCAGCTGCTCAAAGGATGATACTCCCCGTATGAGTGAGGAGGAGAGACTGGCCCTCAAGGCCAAAAAGTTTGTTTATGATTATACCGGCGAGGCATATCTGTGGAGGGATTTCATAGATCCTTCAATTGACTACAGAACGGCTGCAGGACCTGTGGAACTTTTTGATCAGATGAAGTACAAGGTGCTGGACAAGTGGTCTTATGTCTCTGACAATTCCCAGGCGGAGATGGAGAACTTCCAGGGTGTCTATACAACATACGGCTATTTTCTGGCAATGGGATCCTTTACCAATATGCCGGATACATATTTTGCCGTAGTGGCATTTGTGTATCCCGGTTCACCGGCACAGAAAGCGGGTTTGAAGAGGGGAGACATTATCCTTACCCTTGAGGGGGAGAAGCTCAATTCGGCAAATTATTCCCAGCTTTATTATGCCCCTTCCATCAATATAGGATTGGGAGAATATACTCCCCAGGGAATTGCAGATGCAGGGAAGAGCCTTTCAATTACAGCTGTAAAGATGTATGAAGATCCGGTAGTTGAGGCCAGGGTGATTGATGCGGGGGGTGTAAAGGCCGGATATCTGTTTTATGCCGGTTTTTATGAGGAGTCCCACCAGAAGCTTGCCCAGGTGTTCAATATGTTCAAGGAGGCAGGGGTAACTGAACTTATCCTTGATTTGAGGTACAATCCCGGCGGCAATGCCAATACTCCCCCATATCTTGCCAGCCTTTTTGCTCCGGAGAGTGTTGTTAAGGGGCGCAAGGTGTTCCTTACCCAAACATGGAATTCCCTATATATGGATTATTTCAAGAAGCAGGGAGATGATATGAACAGCTATTTTATACCTGGGATTCCTGTAAACCTTAACCTCAACAGGGTGTTTGTCCTTGCAACGGGGGCAACGGCATCCGCAAGTGAGGCTACCATATCGGGACTATTGCCATATATGGATGTGATTACAATCGGTGATGCAACATACGGAAAATATTGTGGTGCGGCACTCCTATATCCTATGGATAATAAAGGCAATAAGGATGTGGAGATAGGGAATTGGCTCCTTTCGCTCGTAGTGTACAAGTTTGTGAATGCGGAGGGTTATACAGAGTTCAAGGAGGGTATACCGGCAGACCATATTGTTGATGATACAGGACTGTTGCAGGGTATCCAGTTGGGCGATGCCGCAGATCCGCTGGTTGCGAAGGCTCTGGAAATTATGGGTGGTACAAAATCAGAGGCAGCACCCCAGACTGCTTTGC
This sequence comes from Bacteroidales bacterium, assembly GCA_017380095.1. GTDB lineage: Bacteria > Bacteroidota > Bacteroidia > Bacteroidales > UBA932 > Egerieousia. The sequence continues at coordinate 3,779 of JAFOER010000031.1, read as the reverse complement.
CGCAAAATCTTGAGATGCTGCCCCGTATGCCGGTTACCCCATCCAGGGGAGGATACAATATCCTTATGGACAGGCTTCCTTTACAAAACCGCTAGTATTTTTTTACACTGTTTCCCAATGCCTTCCAGCAGTAGGCTATATAGGCTACTACAAACGGTACAAGCAGTGAAACTATAGCCATAGCCTTAAGGGTGAACAGGCTTGAAGAACTGTTGTACAATGTAAGTGAATCCTGTATGTCTGCAGTTGAGTGGAAGTATGCAGTGTTGTTGAATGCTGCGCAAATGAGTATTGCCCATACAGCCAGCACAACTCCTCCGCCTGTAATATAGAAGTCCCTGTTTGAGAACTTTCCGGCAAGGATACCTTTCCCTATACCGTACAGAACCAGTACAACTCCCGCAAGGAGCATTACAAGTGGCCATACAAGGGTGATGAAATTGTGGAAATATTTGTATTCAACTTCAGTTATGTTTCCTGTTGCAGGATCAACGGCATAACCCTTCATAAGCATAAGCACTGCAAGAAATGCAACAAACAGCACAACAAAAAGAAGTGATGAAATTGTAAAATGCCTTTTTGCCTTTGATGTAAAGTTGCCAAACTGTGCAGGGGTGTTGCAGATGGCGTAGTAGAATCCAAGTGTCCTTGCTGCAAACAGTACAACCGCACCCAAAAGGAGGTTAGCCGGATTTGCAAGGCACTCAATGCCTTTCCAGTCATTTGCCCAGCGCGAAACCATAGGAGAGAGGATATTGGCCATGTTTGCCTTGTCCATATAGTATGCACCTCCGGTAAACAGTGTTCCTACCGCTACTCCAATAAGGAGTGTTCCAAGTGTTCCGTTGAGGAAAAGGAAGAGGTCATAAGTCCTCTTGCCAAGAAGGTTTCCGGCCTTGTCCCTGAACTCATACGATACCGCCTGTACCACAAAGAGGAACAATATGAGGAGCCACAGCCAGTATGCACCGCCAAAACTTGTAGAGTAGAATAGCGGGAAAGATGCGAATGCCGCTCCTCCAAAAGTTACAAGGGTGGTGTATGTTATCTCCCATTTGTGTCCCAGGATAGAAATTATATGCTGTTTTTCATCTTCATTGGAAGCTGTGTTGAAAAGCATTGTCTGCCCGCCCTGCACAAACATCAGAAATACAAGAAGGGCACCGAGCAATGAAACTATTGCCCACCAGTAATGTTGTAGAAAATGCAATGTATCCATATTATATACTATTCATTATTAGGACCTTTCTTTATCTGTGAGAACATGATGCCAAGTTCTGCCACAAGCAGGGTGGCAAACAATATGAAGAAGATGGCCATAGTTACAACAACGCTTGAACTGCTTACTCCGGAAACTGATGCCGATACCGGAAGGAGATCCTGCACTGTCCATGGCTGTCTTCCAACTTCGCATACAATCCATCCGCACTGTGAACATATGTAAACAAGCGGAACGCAGATTATGCCTCCGTAAAGGAGCCATTTGAACTTGGACTGGCCAAGTTTCTCGCTTCCCTCTTTCCATGTAGCCCAGATCATTGCCATAAACAATACAACAAACAGGCATCCCAGCATTACCATAATCCTGAACGAGTAGAAGGTAAGTGCCACAGGAGGAATGCTCTCCTCAGGGGAGTTGAGGTAGCCGTAGCCGAAGTATTTGTAGTTTTCGGGATCAATCTCCTCTCCATTGGCAAGGGATTGTATTGCCTTGCGTCCCATCTCAACTTTTTGGGTGAAAGGGAGCATCTTTATAGTGTCACCGGGGGTATTTGAATATGTCACACCCTCAATTATGTCATTGATGCCAGGAGTATAGGTGTCCAGTTTCTTCTCTGCAAGAATTGAGAGTCCCTGCGGTATTCCAATCTTGAAAAGGAAAGGGTCCTCATCATTGTTGTACTCCTTTTTTGGGTTGAGGAGACCTATTGCAGTAAGCGAACCTCCTGTCTCACCCTCGTACAGACCCTCCATTGCTGCAAATTTCATAGGCTGATGCCTGTAAACCTGCACAGCGGATGTGTCGCCTGTAAAAATGAGCACGGCAGAAGAGGCAAGTCCGAATATTGCCGCAAGCTTTATTGATTTTATGGAGAAATCCCATTCACGTTTTTTGAGTATATACCAGCAGCATATGCCAATGACAACAACTGCAGCAAGTACAAAACCGTTGGTTACAGTGTGGAAGAACTTGCTTACAGAAACGGGAGAGAGCAATATAGCCCAGAAGTCAACCATCTCGTTCCTTGCTGTCTCTGCATTGAATTCAACCCCTACAGGGTGCTGCATCCATGCATTGGCAGTGAGGATCCACATGGCGGAGAGGTTTGTCCCTATTGCAGTGAGCCAGGTGGATGCAAGGTGGAATTTCTTTGAAACCTTGTCCCATCCGAAATACATCACGGCAAAGAATGTACTCTCCATAAAGAAGGCCAGGATGCCCTCAATAGCAAGGGGGGCGCCAAAAATGTCGCCTACAAACCAGGAGTAGTTGCTCCAGTTTGTGCCGAATTCAAATTCCAGGATAATTCCCGTAGCCAGTCCTATTGCAAAGTTCACTGCAAAGATTCTCATCCAGAACTTTGTAATGTTTTTCCACTGTGTGTTTCCCGACAAATAGTACTTTGTCTCCATTATTCCAATAAGGATTGAAAGACCGAGTGTTAGAGGGACAAAAATCCAGTGGAACATTGCCGTAAGGGCAAACTGCAACCTGGAGGCTTCTGCCAAATTGAGTGAAAGTATCATATCTGTATCAGTTAGTTTTGTTGTAAAGATAACAATTATCATTTGAAAATAGAACATTTACTTATATCTTAGTGGTACAAAATCAAAAAAAGCGAAAGATGAAAAACAGGATTTTATACACATTGGCATTGTTGGCGATCTGCCTTTCGGCTGTGGCCCAGGAAAATTACAATATAGAAAAGTATCTCAAGGCCGGGGCTGTCCCTACGGTAGGCGGCAAGGTTGTTTTTACAGATTCTGTATCTATAGTCGACGGTTATACGGCAGAGCAGGTGAACACCCTTGCCCGTGCATGGGTGGAGAGTTTCCTCAATGGAAGGGATGCAGCCAGAAACAGGGTAGTGAAGGAGGAGAACGGCAGGATAGATGTTATGGCCCAGCAGGAAATAGTGTTTGCAAACAACGCATTCTCCTATGACAAGGCCCTTATGAACTATGTGGTTACCCTCAATTCCACTCCCGACAAATGCATTATATCAATAAGCAGGATCAGTTACAACTACAATGACGGCACCACCACTGAGGTAATCATCGCGGAAGATTATATAACCGACGAAAATGCCGTAAACAAAAAAGGTACAAGGCTTATACCTATGACAGGCAAGTTCAGGAGGAAAACCATTGATACGGCAGATGAGATTTTTGCTTCATTCCAGGAGTTGGTACGTCCTTATGCAAAGGAGAGTGTTGCCGCTGCAGAAAAAGAGGCCCCTATACCTCTCCCTGCACCTAAACCGGTATCAGGACCTGTATCGGAGCAGGTGTCAGCACCTGTCGCAGAACCTGCAAAAGTTCCTGAGCCCCAGCAGAACAGGCAGGCCCAACAGGATGCAAACCTGTCGGGAACATTGGAAGGATTCAGGAAAATTGCCCCTGAAGAGTTGCAGGGCAACATCATAAAGATGATCTCTCAGGACTGGATGCTCATTACTGCGGGTAATGCAGAGAAGGCAAATATGATGACAGCAAGTTGGGGTGGAGCAGGAGTGCTTTATAATAAGCCGGTTGCAATCTGTTTCATCAATCCTGCC